>JAGQWV010000722.1 GCA_020437045.1 Saprospiraceae bacterium
ATCAACATCAAATTGATGAAATGCGGAGGGTTGACGCCGGCATTGCACATGATCGGGAAAGCCCGAAAACTTGGCTTAAAGGTTATGGTAGGTTGTATGACCGAGAGTTCGGTTGGTATCAGTGCGGCGGCACAATTGGTACCGCTTGTCGATTACATCGACCTGGATGGATCCATTTTAATTAAAGAAGACATAGCAACCGGAGCACACCTTCGGGACGGCTGGATGATTTTTGCCGATGGTTATGGCCTGGGCTGTAAACTTATGCGAGAACACGAATTTTGACCTTCCCACCCATGAAACCTTATTCCTATCTATACATTCTGTGCGCCTTTTTTGGTTTAAGTGCTTGTTCCACCTCTAACAGGATACCTTCCTCCGTAGGAAACTTCTTTACCCGGGACACGCTATTTTCTGACCATTTCACCGGGTTTCTGCTCTACGACCCGGTAAAGGGAGAAAACATCTATGCGTACCACGGAAATCATTTTTTCACCCCCGCATCGAACACCAAAATATTGACGATGTATAGTGCATTGGAGGTACTCCCTGATACACTACCTTCGGTTAAATATATGTCGGCAGGAGATACTTTATACCTAAGGGGCATGGGAGATCCTACGACGCTCAATCCGGCCTTTGGGCATCAAGACGAGGTTCTAAAATTCATAGCAGGATTTAAACAACCCGTTGTGTTTTGTAAGGATCATTTTCATAATAATCATTTTGGAGAAGGATGGGCCTGGGATGATTATCCATATTATTATCAGGCAGAGAAATCTGATTTTCCTGTTTTTGGTAATTTATTACATCTCTCTTATCATCCTTCTCGAGAAGAACTAATTTTGTATCCGGGGTTTGTCAATGTCAACTATGAAATAAATGACCACTGGCAGTTATACCGGGATCTTCAGGATAATAATTACGAATTTAACTGGCCGGAATCAGCCAACGCTGTACACATAAATTCGCCATTACATATGACGGATTCAATAATCGAAAAAGTATTTAATACTTATTTAACCCAAGATTTTCGCATCAGTGAAAGTTGTCCGGCATCAGATCATTGGCAGACCTTCTATAGCACTCCACTCGATACGGCACTATCGGTTATGATGAAAGAGAGTGATAATTTTATTGCCGAGCAATTAATACTGGAGATTTCCGGATTATTATCAGATAGTTTAAACACCGAAAAAACCATTAAAGAAATTAAAGCACGTTATTTATCAGAAATAGCGGATCAGATAGAGTGGCACGATGGATCGGGTTTATCAAGATACAATTTATTTACTCCTGAGGCGATCGTAACCGTATTAAATAAAATCTATCACAGGCTATCAATTGCCCAGATAAAAAAAATATTTGCAGCTGGTGGACAATCCGGAACCATTGCCCGCTGGTATGCTGCTGACAATGGCCTTCCTTTTGTTTATGCCAAGACCGGGTCACTATCCAACGTACATTGCCTAAGTGGATACGTATTTACGGACTCAGGCAAAATCCTGATTTTTAGTTTTATGCACAATAATTTTACCGGGCCATCCAATACTTTAAAAATAAATATGAATAAAGTACTTCAATACATTAAATCCAATTTCTAAAACATCCATGAAAATATTTTTTTCCGAGAGCAAACCTGAATATAAGTCGTACACATTTAACTACGGCATATATTGCATCAAAGAAGACAATAGGGAACTTACTTCTATTTACGAAAAAGGATTTTTACCTTATTCGGGAAATACACAATTGACCTCAGAAGTATTTTATCTCGCTCGAAGTTTAAGAGTTGATTTACCTCGCTTTGATGATACCAGTGAAAATCGCCGGGTAAATCGCAAAATTGAACCACTGGACATTACATTCGAAGTACTGGAAAAAGAACAACTACTGCAGGAGGATGATGCTTTTCAACTTTTTTGCGAAAAATATATAGCCTCCAGAATCGGCGAGGCCATGACGCCGGAACGTCTTCAATACATTCTGGAATTTACCTGTGGTACCCACATTTTTCGATTTACCCAGGGAGGAGAAGTGGTGGGATATGTGCTTGCCGTAATCAGTCCGGAAATTGTGCATTATTGGTTTAGTTTCTTTGATCTTGAGCTCATGAGATCCCATTCATTAGGAAAATGGATGATGTGGTCGGTGATTCGATGGGCCAAGGACCAGGGAAAGCAATCGGTTTATCTGGGCACCGTTTATGGCGACAAGGCTTTGTATAAGGTGCGAGATCATAAAGGTCTTGCATTTTTTGATGGTCATCATTGGAATACAGACATGGAATTGCTAAAATCCTGGTGCAAAACTGATATTGATCGCGACGCAACCGATCGTTTTAAATTGGCAGATGATCCAAACGCTTATATTGAGAAGTTTTGATCTGAATCATCAAGGACTAGGAGATGCTAAGGTAAAACCCAACTAATAGGGACTTTAAGGACATGACATTTTTCCAATCCTCTGGTAAGATCCCAGGACGAATTTTAATCAATTTCTAATGAGTCTGTATTGATTGATTCTTAGATGTTGATCTAACAGGCACTATAACATAGCACGAGGTGAGCGGGAGCCGGAATTAACAAATAATCTTTTGCCAGACAGTGTGCATGTTTACCATGGATTTGTATATTTAGTCCTCCCAACAAAATATATGAAGCACTCAGTGGTTGCAGGACCAAAAAGAAGGACCGGGTTTGGTAGTATGGTGGTTAGTGCATTACTCCTGATGTTGCCATTTATACCCATGGGTATGGACTACAGTCCGATACTTGATTTTCTCGGTCGCTTGCATCCGATCATCGTCCATTTTCCGATTGTCCTCATACTATGTACGATGGCGTTTGAATGGTTGTTTGGCTCTTTTAAGGGTCCGATAGGGGTTTCCATTTTAGGCATGCTTTATCATTGGTCCCTTTATAGTGCTATAGCTGCGGTGATTGCCGGATATTTTCTGTATAGCTCGGGTGATTATGGTGGAGACCTGATCAAATACCATTTTTGGAGTGGCGTAACGTTTGCTGTTTTATTAGTGTGGTGTCTTCATACCCGGAAGAGGTACACGTTAACGCATCGCTGGCGTTGGCGTCAACTTTCCCGAACTTTATTGTTCCTGGCGGGTATCATCGTGGCATTTGCCGGGCACCAGGGAGGAGCTTTGACCCATGGGCCGGAATTTGTTATGGAGCCCCTGCAGAAAGCGCTGCATCAGAAGAATCTAAAGGAAAAAACGGTGCTAAAAAGTCCAAATTCCCTGTTGGTCTTTAATGACCTCCTCCTGCCCTCTTTCGACCGGACCTGCATGAAATGCCACAATTCCAGCAACGCCAAGTCGGATCTGGATTTATCAACCATGGATGCCATCCACGCTGGAGGAAAGTCACTGAAGCCAATGATTGTGGAGGGAAAACCGGAAGAAAGTGAATTATACGTACGCGTTAGCCTACCACCCAAACACGATGACTTTATGCCCCCAGAGGGTAAGCCACCGTTGCAACCTGCCGAAGTGCAACTACTTTATTACTGGATCAAGGCAGGAGCCGGTGCAGAAGATACGCTTGGGCTGCTCATGCAAAATGATACTTTAAAAGGAATCATGGACAGCTACCTTCCACAATTGGCCGAGCAGCAGTTGTCCAAACAGGCTGAAAGACTCGAACGTATGAAAACGGGACCACGCCTGGCAAGGATGGCACTGGATTTGGGACTGGAAGTACGACCCGATGAGGATACGGATTCGGCTTATTACTCATTATCCATGCAATTTCCTCCTAAAGTGGTCACTGACGAAACACTGGCAAAATTGCTTCCATACAAGGATTACTTTTCCAAGGTATCACTGGTTGGAGCGGATATCTCTGACGAAGGGTTATACTACATCGGTCAGATGTCAAACCTTCAAAGTTTAATCCTAACCAAAAGTTGCATAAAAGGAGATGGTCTGCAATATTTAAAAGATCTGCCGAAGTTACAAATGCTGAATCTCTCGCATACCGATTTAAATGATAAAAATTTCCTCTTTTTAAGTCAGTTTCCTGCATTGAAAAGAGTATTTGTCTTTAATACGGAAGTCACTCCGGAAATGGTAAAAGTGCTTGATGAGCATCTACGAAATGCAAAAGTGACGTTGGAAGAAGGAGATTACTATTAGTCACCATTAGCAGGTATTGCAGAACCTCAAATCGGGTAAGTTAAGAAATTGCTTATTTGATTGACTTTCAGTCAACTAACCGAAATTTATATCACTCCATTGACGACATATGTCAACTAAATTTTGTATTTTCAACGACCTTTGAAATCAGTTGTACTGATGAGAGATTTTACGATCGTACTTATTCTATTATTTGGTTTTCAGCTCAAGGCCGTTTGGGGAGACACTCCCGACGACAAGCTTTTTCACCGAACGGCCCGAAAAATGCTGCATAAGCATTGTGCATCCTGTCATAATGAGGTAGATAAGAAAGGAGGGATTAACCTGGAGGATTTTTATTTTGCTACGCATGTAATCAGCCGGGGTGAGCTTTTCCGAAAAGTAACGGATGCGGTAAAGGATGGTAGCATGCCTCCTCCCCAGGCTCCATCAATGAGTCAGGCTGATCAGGATACTTTAGTTTACGGCATTGAAAAAATTCTCTCCAAAGCACTGGCAAAAAAAGATCCGGGTAAATCCGTCATGCGTCGCCTTAGCCATCGCGAATACCAATACACAATTAAAGACCTTCTGGGAGTTGAATTTGAAACGGTCCATTACTTTCCATCGGAAGGTTCCGGTGGAGAAGGTTTCGACAATCAATCAGGGACGCTTTTCATCAGCCCCCTGACCATGGAGCGCTATTATAATGCAGCCGATAGCATCGTGCGACAGATAAGGTCTGACAAAAAACTTTGGAAGGAATTAGTTCCGGATAGTTACTCAGCCGGACTGATACGTAGAGTCGTCAATGGGGTTCGAGCCCTTTTTGGCATAGAAGATTTATATTGGGAAAAGCCTGTAGCCAACGCCCGAAAGGCGGTATTACCCATTGCTACGAAAGCATATCGTCGATTTCTTTCCAAAGAAGAAGAAAATCAATTGATCGATTTGTTTAGTCATGTCTATTTTTCTAGCTGGAAGGATAGAGACGCTTATGACAATGCAATTTCGGGTGTGTTAAAACGCATTCTGGTATCGCCTAATTTTCTCTACCGGGTCGAAGTAAATTTGGATAGTGACCAGCCCTATCCCGTTAATAATTTTGAACTGGCCACCCGTATTTCCTATTTGCTATGGTCATCGATGCCTGATGATCGCTTACTGGACGTGGCCTATCGGGAGGATCTGCATAACCCCAGCGTGATGAAAAGGGAAGTATTGCGAATGATGGATGATCCGAAATTCCGGCGCTTTTCCGCATCATTTGCCCCACAATGGTTAGGTACCGAAGAGATGCTCTATTCACCGTTGACCGACCAGGAAAAGTTTCCCGAATTGACCGCAGCGATAAGGGAAGATATGCACGAAGAGGTTGTCGGTTTCTTTCATGAAGTATTTACCAAGCAAAAGAATTTACTCTACTTACTTGATAGTGATTTTGCCTGGCTCAATGAAGATCTTGCCCATTTCTATGGCATCGAAGGTGTCAGAGGAGATGAATTCCGGACCGTGGCTCTGCATGATCCAAGCAGAGGTGGAGTACTCGGAATGGGCGCTGTCCTGACCGCCACATCTTTGCCATTGCGAACCAGCCCGGTATTACGTGGTCAATGGGTTCTCGAACAGGTATTGGGAGAACCGGCACCTCCTCCTCCAGCGAATGTACCAGCTCTGGAAGATGCCAAAAAAAGTGATGTCAGTGAATTGGATTTACGAAGTTTACTGGAGTTGCACCGCACCGATGTCGCTTGTGCCGGATGTCACCAAAAAATGGATCCCATTGGTTTAGGACTTGAAAATTTTGACGCAATTGGACGATGGAGGGAAAACTATGACTCGGTTCGGATAGATCCATCTGGTGTTTTGCCCGATGGCCGCATGTTTAGCGGTCCGAAAGAACTTCGTTCTGTTTTGCTGGAGGACAAAGTAAAATTTGCAAAAAACTTTAGTCGTAAGATGCTGTCCTATGCATTAGGCAGACGAGTCGAATTTATCGATAGCCGTACCCTGGACCAACTAACCGATCAATTAATTAACAATAATTTTGACAGTCAGTCATTTATGTTGGAATTGGTATCAAGCTACCCATTTCAATACCGGCGTAGTGATCTGGCAGAAGCATACAAAGGCATTTAAAAAAGATGACAAACATACCAATCACAAGACGGAGACTATTGAAAGGGTTAGGAGCTACGATTACATTGCCTTTCCTTGAATCTTTATATCCATCAAAATTATATGCAGCCAATTATTCCGCCGGGACAGCACCGCAACGTTTTGCCTGCCTTTTTATGCCTAATGGGGTACATCCGAAAAAGTGGAATCCGGAACAAACCGGATCTGATTTTGAATTGTCTCCAATACTGCAACCACTACAGTCGCATAAAGATGATCTGCTGATTCTAGCAGGTATGATGAATAAGAATTCCAATACCAGGGAAGATGGCCATTACACCAAGACCGCCAATTTTCTCACCTCTATGCGTATTGCTAAAACGGTAAATGCAAAAGTCGACAGTGGAGGTATATCTGTTGATCAACTGATGGCTAATCATGTAGGTCAAAATACATTCTTTCCTTCACTACAGTACGGGCTGGATCGTATACGCAGTGGTGTAGATACCGCCGTCGGTTTTACCCGATTATATGGAGGTACGATCTCCTGGCAAGGGAGAAACCAACCATGCTCCAGAGAGATTGATCCCCGGATGGCCTTTGACCGGCTGTTTCGTAATTATGTGCCAGGTAAAAAACCATTAGCCGAAGATCCTCTAAAAAAGACCGTATTGGATTTGGTGAAGGATGATATAAAAGTCCTTGAAAAACAGTTGGGAATTGAAGATCAAAACAAACTAGGTGAGTATCTGGAAGCGGTTAATTCTGTTGAAAAACGATTGAATGATCAACAAAATTTAAAAGACTTTGAAAGTCACATCACCCCCGACATCCGTAAAGAATTACAAAAAATGGATTTGCGTATTGATGAGTGGGCCGAATACGCGGAAGGGGTGGATATTACCGAAAAAACCCGGTTAATGCTTGACATCATTGTCCTCGCCTTCTGGAGTGATGCTTCCAGAATTGCGACTTTTATGTTTGGCAACTCTGTGAGCAACCGGAATTTCTCTTTCCTCGATGGAGTAGAAGGTGCACATCACTCGATTTCACACCATACAGATGATCCTCGTATGCTCGATCAATACGAACGGATCAATCGTTGGCATATCGAACAATATAATTATCTCCTCGATAGACTGAAATCCATCAAAGAGGGTGACAAGACCATCCTCGACAATAGCATGATTCTCTTTGGTTCCGGTCTGCGGGATGGAAACCGGCACTCACCCTACGACTTACCTATTGTCGTAGCAGGTAAAAGCGGCGGCAAATTAAAAACAGGACAACATATCCGCTATCCGGATAAATCTCCATTGGCTAATCTATATCTCACCATGCTAAACACCATGGATATTCAGGTGGAACAATTTGGTGATAGTGAAACCGTATTGTGTGAACTTTTAGTCTGATATCCTCAGCACGTATACAAATAGCTCAAAGAAAAAGATGGAAATTCTCTCCATTAATCCCGGTTAAAATTATCCAAAACAATTTTTTAGCACAGATACAATTGCCGGAAAATTGAATCGTTAAAGATATTCAGAAGCACCTTCCATAGGGTCTCCGAATACGGATCCGTATGGCAAGGCCTAAAAATAATCGAGCGTGCAATAAAATAATTAACGTCCGATCCAGTTTAGACTCTATAAACCTTGACCTCATCACTATGAACAACACACTACCACCTCCCCTCATCTTCCTTTCTTATATTCAACATATCTAAGTAGGAATAAACAACCACTCCTTTTTCAAAACAAAAATCACAATATGAATAAAAGTATTATTGTAATCGCCTTCCTGTTCATCACCGGATTTACTGTCTCTGTTTCTGGTCAAATAAATCTTGATTTCTCCTCCGGGATAAATAACTCAAATTCCAAATTCCAGAATTTCGGAATAATCGCTACCCAACCACGATGGGGATATTTTTTTGGAATAACTCCTAACTACCAACTGCACGAAAAAATTAAGCTTGCCATAGATTTCCAACACAGTGTAAAAGGATTCAACATTGACAATCCCAATAACCAAACAGCATCCGCCTATAAATTTTCCTATTTAGATATTATCCCTGAAGTAGAGTACCTGGTTTCAAGAAATTTAACATTTGGGCTTGGAATCAATTATGGTCTCAAATTATCAGAACAAAGTAAATTTAAAAATTCAGCATGGATGAACATGAACGATTTTACCACGATCAAGTCCACTGATTTCGGATTAACCGGAACCTTGACAATATTTCACCATAATGTATTCGGATTTGCCCGATATAATTTAGGTCTAAAAAATATTTCGGATGTCATTCTTACAGATGAAAATGGACAAGTCTCCGATCAGGCAAAACAATTAAATAGAAATATACAGATTGGCTTGGGTTACACCTTAAATTTTAAGAAAACACATATTCCAGCGGACCGACAAATTTAAAACTCATAGCTACTTCCGCCACTATAAATATTGGCTTTATTCATGGTAGGCTGAAAAACCATAAAAGGCATAATTTAGATATCTGCATAAAATTCTTAAAAACCCCAGTTGTATTTGTATTATTCTAAAGTTCCGGAAGAAATTCGAAAAAAGTAAAATGAACCGGCCACCTGTTGACTTTACAATACATAAGTATTATTTTACAAAAAAATATGGTTATGAGAAGCAATGCCCTTTCTTTATTATTAGTTTTTAATCTGTTGGTTTTGAGCTGTGTAAAAGATGAGCAATTGAGCCAAAGTCCCCCAATAACCCCCGAGATCCTGAGCTTTGATCTCAATGAAGACGCTTCTGATGACATTATGTTTGACTATTCCTGGTCCATTGCGGATGGGCCAGATGATTCCTGGGAAATAATCTACCGGACAGTCAAACCATTGAATGGTACCTTTATCTTAATGAACCCCGGAGACGATCTTTTGAGTCTTCAGCGACATGATACCGTCCGGGCAAATCCTGGCGACACTTATCTTTGGAAAAAAAATAGGACAGCGAATCTTTTATCCATCTCCAATGGGCCCAATAAAAATAGTCTTTGGGCCAACAAATGGGATGTAGAAAGCAATCTGGATCTGGACAATTATTATTTGGGTATTAAACTAAACGACGGTACTGATCAACTAATCGGATGGATAAAACTAAGTCTTGATCGATCGACGGCTGAGGTACAAATACTTGATAAAAAATTCACGTCGGAAGCCTTTATTGTGATTGAATAAATGGAAAAATTTATTGCCCGCTGAACGAGCCTCCTTAAATTTAGCCCAAGTAAGATTCAGTAACCTCGGGAGTTCTAATTTACGCTGAATAATGTAAATACCCTATCTTCGCAATATACCCAGAGCATCCGGTGCATCACTTTCTTAGTCTTTCATAGCATGGACAAAATTTATATTCTGATACTTTTATTTATCGGGCAAAGGCTAATAGCACAAGATCTATCTTTTAACAAGGTTGACCAAAGGGATACTCTTCAGCTGGAGCAAAATATGCGAGACCTAGCCGTTGCCTACTTAGGGCAATCCTACTTGTTTGCTAACGAAATTCCATCAGATGACCGGTTTCGATTGGAGATACTGGCCGGGTTTTACAAATCAGCCATTAAAACAATTCAATCTCTTAGAGCGCAAGGAGAAGATAATGCCAAACATCAAAAATATATTCAGTATGAAATATATGCCCTTTCAAAAATGCATCAGGCCAAAGCCGGCAAGACTTTTGATCAGGCATACGAAAATACCTTAAAAAAATATTTAAGAAATTGTGATAGTGAGAAGGCCTATTCTTCCGATCTCATTTTTACCACCTACGATGGAGTACAGGAATTTAAGCAGCGATTCATAGAAAATTATAATCATACATCAGAATATTTTCTGACTCCGGAAAAAAGCTTAAATCTACTCAAAGACTACTTTTTATATCATCTCTACACCATCACAGAACCCATTTTTTTACGTCAAATAGAAATCGACAATCGACGTCGATATGTGATCGAAGAAAAAATTATTCCTACCAAAGATGGAGGAGAGATATCTGCCATTATTGCCCGAAAAAAGAATAAAGCTTCAATGTCCGCTATTCTCGTGTTTACTATTTATGCCGATGCTTCTAACACCAGAGATGCTTTATTGGCTGCATCAAAGGGTTATGTCGGAGTGGTGGCTACTTCACGAGGAAAAAGACTGAGCAGGAGTAAGATTGAACCCTACAAATATGAAAATGAAGATGTCTATACAGTGATTGATTGGGTATCAACCCAATCATGGAGTAATAAGAAAGTAGTAATGTACGGTGGGAGCTACAATGGATTTACTCAATGGGCATCTATGAAAAAAAAGGTACATCCTGCATTAAAAACCATTGTAACTTCTGTTTCGGCTGCTCCCGGAATTGATGTTCCCATGGAAAATAATATTTTCCTGAATTTTCCATATAGTTGGATTCCTTATGTAACCAACAATAAATTCCTGGACAATGACACATATTTTGATCGAGACAAATGGACGAATTTGGAAGAAAACTGGTTTCGATCCGGCAGACCATATTGCAAAATGGACAGCATAGAGGGCTTAAAAAACATCGTATTTCAGGAATGGATCCGGCATCCGGCCTATGATGAATATTGGCAAAAAATGATTCCATACAAAGGAGAATTCTCCCATATCCATATTCCGATTTTGAGCACAACCGGATATTATGACGACGGACAGCGAGGCGCTATGTATTATTACCTGGAGCATTTAAAATATTATCCACAAGCAGAACACTATCTGGTCATTGGTCCCTATGATCACTGGGGAGCCCAATTTGCAGCCAGTTCCTATTTACGAGGATATAAAATCGACGAGGTAGCCAATTTAAATATAAAAAATGAACTTGTCTTTGCTTGGTTTGACTACATCCTAAAGGGAAAAGACAAACCAGCTATTTTAAAAGACAAAGTGAACCTTCAGGTGATGGGTACCAATAAGTGGATGAATGTACCGACTCTGCATGAAATCAGCAATGATTCTGTAGTCTATCATTTAACTACAAAAAATAGTTCAATCGGAACGTTTTCATTAAGTGAAGAGCAACCTAAACAATCGGCCTCTATAAATCTCTCATTAGATCTCACTGATAGAGCAATATCCAACAATGCAGATTATTATCCAGATCCCATTATAAAAGATAGGATAAACCTTAGGGATGGTCTCATTTTTATAAGTGAACCGTTAGAAACGGAAATGATCATCAACGGCTCTTTCTCAGGAAATCTAAAAATTACCACCAATAAAAAAGATTTCGACTTTGGTGTGATTCTTTATGAACTAACTCCAGAAGGAAAATATTTTCACCTGAGTTATTATATCGGACGAGCGAGTTATGCCCAAGATCGTGAAAAGAGAGAAATGATCACTCCTGGTCAATTAACGGACATACCGTTTAATAATACCCGGTTAATAAGTAAGAAAATAGCAAAGGGCAGTCGAATAGTCGTTATTATCAATGGCAATAAAAATGCCTATAGCCAGATAAACTATGGAACAGGAAAAGATGTAAGCCTTGAATCCGTTTCCGATGCCGAAGCACCCCTCGAACTTAATCTTGAGGTAACAAGTGAAATTATTATCCCCATCTGGAAGCATAAATAACCAGAAAGTTCCAACTTTACCGGAATCGTCCTGACTCGATCTTTTTGTACGCTGTAAATGGGGCGTAAACATTCCACAAAATTTGAATTGGCGTTCTTATCCAACGAAAGCATTCTTTTTTTGGTGAACACCCCGTTTTAACCGGTATTATCCGGGATTACATAATTCCGCGGTTTAAATGACAGGCAAACGAATCCAGCTTTTCGGACTCCCCCTAAGGGTGTGACCAAATAGATGAAGACCAGACTTTAACATATTCTTAGTAAAAAAGGTCTCCTAAAGATCAGTACACCGAAGCCAGAATTCCCTTTAGAGGTTAAAATCATCTTAAATCCGCAACGGAATAAGATTGTATCCCTGTATTACTGATATTAAATACACAACTTATGCGAATTCAAATTTTTCTTGTTTTGATGCTCCTGTCTCAGCTGGGATTTGGTCAGGTATGGATGACAGATCTGGATGAGGCAAAGGCGTTGGCAGCTAAAGAACATCACAATATCGTCTTGGTCTTTCAAGGATCAGATTGGTGTGCTCCGTGTATGAAGTTGGAGCAGGAAATCTGGAGTAGCTCTGAATTTCAGGAATATGCCAAAGATCATTACGTATTGTTAAAAGCGGACTTCCCCAGAAAGAAAAAAAATCAACTCTCCGAAAGGCAACAGAAAGACAACAATCGACTGGCGGAAAAATACAATCAGGAAGGCTATTTTCCGCTCGTAGTCGTGCTCAGTCCATCGGGAAAAACGTTGGGCAAGACCGGCTATGAACACGTCACCCCTTCCGAATATATTAAGATACTTAACTCACTGGAAGTAGCATCACTATGAAAATTTTCCTGGTCTTTTTCATGATTGTTTTGTGCATTCCTGGTGAAGCGCAAGAAGTGTATAACCGGACCCTCAAACTGATGGGTAGCCGGTTTGATATATCTGTCGTCGCATCATCCGAGGAAGAAGCCAATAAAGAGATTGACGTGGCTGTCGATGAGATATCACGCATCGAGAAAATAATCTCTTCCTGGGATCCAGGTTCACAAACATCCGAAATCAATCGCAACGCTGGCATTAAACCAGTGGTGGTCGATCGCGAATTATTTGATTTAATCAAGAGGGCAATGGTCATCTCCAAACTCACCGATGGAGCCTTTGATATTTCTTATGCCTCCATGGACAAAATTTGGAAATTTGATGGTTCTATGAAGGAAATGCCCAGTCCGGAGGAAATAAAAAATTCGGTATCAAGAGTGGGTTATTCAAAAATTGTGTTAGACGAGACGAATAGTTCTGTCTATCTGCCTGAAGAGGGAATGAAAATTGGCTTTGGTGCGATTGGAAAGGGTTATGCTGCCGACAAGGCAAAAGCATTATTGATGAGCAAAGGCGTACCAGCCGGTATCATAAATGCCTCGGGGGATATGAATACCTGGGGAAAACAACCCGATGGTGAAGATTGGAAGGTCGCGATCACCAACCCTCTCAATAAAAATAGCGCTTATGGTCTGGTACCGATCAATAAAGGTGCAGTAGTGACGTCTGGAGACTATGAAAAATTTGTCGAGTTTAATGGCATACGTTACGCTCACATCATTGATCCACGTACCGGTTATCCTGCCCACGGCATCATCAGTGCTACCGTTTTTGCCCCAAGTGCTGAGTTGGCTGATGCCCTGGCCACTTCCATTTTTGTCATGGGATGTGAAGTTGGGATAGCCCGCATAAACCAACTGCCGAACATTGAGTGTATCATTATCGATGATCAGGGCACTGTGCACACTTCCGACCACATAAATATCAATAAGTATGAAAAATAAACTCGCTGTCATGACCATTCTGGCGGTCACGATTTGCTCATGCAGCACCGTGAAAGAATATCAGAAAGTCAATTTAAATGATCCGGATATGGTATTATCCGATCGTAAGGACAAGAAATTTGAAACCAGTTTTCAGGTTTATAGGGAAGCTGCTTCCGGTGCAAATGGTGGAAAATCCGGCGCCGGCTGTGGCTGTAATTAAGTCGCACATCATGAAAAGAAACACACTTTTATTCTGTTTTCTCCTCTTTACGGTAATAGCATCCGCCCAGAGCAATGCTGGAAAAACAAATAATACAGACAGCAATACGGACTATAAAAAAAGAGTACTGGAGAATACGGAGATTGACCTGTTAAGTAGTTTTTACACACAAAACGGGGAAAATGCAGCCGTGACTGGTGGCATTGGTTCGGAAAAACTAAATGACTTTGCCACCAATATCACCGTTTCAATCCCATTGAATGCAGATGATGTTCTGACCATCGACGGAACAATTTCTGCTTATACTTCTGCTTCTTCTAGCAACCTGAATCCCTTTACCGGAGCATCTACTTCAACAACCTCCGGTCGGCTTGTAGTCTCCGGGGCATCATCTTCAGGTGGAGGCAGACCAGGCCGACGACCCACAACCACCGAAAATACAACTTCAGGCTCCAATGTGGGCTCACCCTGGGTAGCATCATCCGGAGCCTCTCGAAGTGATGTATGGACTAATGGTATAATATCCTACAACCATTCTTCAAATGATCGAAATACAACCTATGGTGGAAACCTTAGTGTATCAAATGAATACGACTACCGGTCGTTTGGAGCAGGTCTTTCGCTAAGTCATCAATTTAATGACAAAAATTCGGAGCTGGGTCTGAAAGGAAATCTCTATCTCGACAAATGGTTGCCGCAGTATCCTACTGAATTGAAAACATATATCGTAAATCAGGGCAATCTCAATGTCGATTATTTTAGTGGTGTTGACATTCTCAATGAAAGTGGTACCGCGATCAATAAGGCGGGGATCAATAGCTGGAGTCCTCTGCATAATTATCTGGTAACCACTGACAACCGCAATACTTATTCGGTCTCGCTGAGCTTTTCTCAAGTATTGGGCAAAAACTCACAACTTTCCATATTTTCCGATCTCATCTTACAGAAGGGATGGTTGTCAAACCCGATGCAACGAGTATATTTTGCCGACCGGGATAATTATTATGTCGGTACAGCCTCTAGTATACCGAATTATGAATCACCTTTAAATCGCAACGTTTTTCAACTGGCTGATGATATTGAGAGATTGCCCGGAAGCCGTTTGAAAATACCTGTTGGTATACGCTATCATCAGTATGTAAACGAACATCTGGTAGTTCGTACTTACTATCGATATTATAGTGATGATTGGGGTATAACCGCCCACACGACAAATATCGAATTACCGATCAAACTGGGAGATCATTTTACTGTATATCCAAATTACCGTTACTACATCCAGACTGCGGCAAAGTATTTTGCTCCATATGAACAGCACCTCTCGACCGAGGAATTTTATACGTCGGATTACGATCTGTCCGCATTTGATGCTCAACAATATGGATTGGGAATGAAATATACCGATGTTTTTACCAAGGGGCATTTAGGCAAATTGGGTCTAAAAAGTTTAAGCCTTGATTATGGATTATATATTCGCAGTACAGGACTTAAAGCCAATATCATCAGTATCGGAGCTAAGTTTGTCGTTGACAAATAAGCTTTATTTGAATGACGAATAAGTTGAATGACGAATTAACCGGGATTATGCATTAGGGTTTTGTCATG
>JAGQWV010000723.1 GCA_020437045.1 Saprospiraceae bacterium
TGCGCACCCTTCAGGATTGGGGATTTGACATTTTCCAAAATCAGGAAATGACAATCCCCTACGTTTACACCTACCTTAAGCTTGATAAAAAAACGAACGCTGCGCAGGTAGCCGAACAAATTACAAATACCGTTTCGACTCACCAGGCCCAGGTGTCATCTGCCACGATCACTTCATTCCAGTTGACACCCGTGACGGATCTACACTTGTTTGCCGACTACCTTAACGACATCATCCCAACTGGTCCTGGTAAAAGCATCTGGATTCTCTATGCCATTTCCTTACTTATACTGCTGATCAGTTGGGTAAATCACGTCAATATCTTTACAATCAGTGCCGTGCAGCAAAAAAAGTCACTGGGCATTCGTAAAATTATCGGCGCTAAACCCCGCGAACTATTTCAATTACTCTTTTCTCAATCGATAGTGGCATCCTTAATTGGAGTTGTATTAGGTGTCCTAATTGCTGTTCTGATCAGAACATTCCTTTTTGACCTTTTAGATATTTCCATTGATAGCTCGCCACTATCCTGGTTCATTTGGAAGCCAAGTTTGCTGCTGTTCCTGTTTATTTTTAGCGGCACAATCATTGCCAGCCTTTTACCATCTATTTGGGTTGTCAAGCGTAACATAAATAGACTGACGATTAAGCCAACAACCGTAGTCACATCAAATAGCAGGGGTAGACTATTTCTGGTAGGTTCGCAGTTTGCCATCATTTTGACTTTGATTGTTAGTTCGATGGTAGTTTATAAACAAGGTCAATTAATGCAACAAAAGGATCCGGGAATAAAGCTTGACCATGTAATGAGCATGAAAAGCCCGTTGGGTTATGATGCCAATAAATTTGACCAACAATATCAATCTTTCAAGGATCATTTATTGTCCTATCCATCCATCAGGGAAGTGGGATTTTCAAGAAATATCCCAGGCAATTCATTGGAACCTACCGGGCCTGTCACTCTTGATGACAAGACTTTCTCTTTTGGTTTTTATCGAAATTTTATCGAACCTGATTACCTGTCTACCTATGAAATTCCTATTCTGGCCAGGGCAAAAATTTCCCTTGCAAATGACAGTCGTTATGCATTTGTCAACCGCAAGGTGGTCGATTTATTAGGATTCAAAGATCCCTCAGACATACTTCGCAAGCATCTGGAAATTTACGGCTGGAATATCGAAATCATCGGTGTTACAGAAAATTTTCACCAGCAATCCCTACACCATCCCATTGTTCCAACCATCTTTGACTTTACAGGCAAGGAGAGTGCTTCGGTTGATGGATATATCTCAATACAATATGATCCTGGACAGAATACTTCCATGCTTAACCATTGGATCAAAGAGGCTTACCATCAATTTTTTCCTCTCACGGTGTACGAATCGATTCCAGTACAGGAATCCTATTTCCAACAATACCGTTGGGACTTACACTTCCAAAGGATAAGCATACTTTTCACTCTTATAGCGCTATGCATTGGCTGCACCGGTCTCTGGGCACTATCGCTATTGCTCATCCAACAGCGTCTTAGAGAAGTATGTGTGAGAAAAATACTGGGGGCATCGATCAGGAGCATTGTCTATCTATTTGCTCATGATTTTCTGTTGGTAATCATCCTCTCCATGGCCATTTGCCTTTTTTCTCTCACACTATGTCTTAACCCATTGGTTAGAAAACTATGCCTATCATATAGACATCTCCTGGTGGATCTATGCCACGGCCGGTCTGATCACTCTAGGCATCAGTGTTCTTACCATAAGTGCTCAGAGTATCACGGTACAAAGAGTTAATCCAATCGACCATTTGAGAATTAGTCAATAACTCCCACTGCCACTCAACCCTGGGTAAGAATTTTAACCTGATCTACCGGCACATGAATATTACGGACTTGGCTGGTGCGTTCCTTTATGTCAATGGAGCCATTTTCCAGCCGCAGAACACCACGTGGGCATACCGCCGCACAGATTCCACAACCCACACAGGAAGCACGGACGATGTTTTGTCCGCGCTGAGCATAATGACGCACATCAATTCCCATTTCACAATAGGTTGAGCAGTTGCCACAAGAAATGCATTGACCACCATTGGTCGTAATACGAAATCGACTGAAAAAGCGCTGTTGCAATCCAAGAATAGCGGCCATAGGGCATCCAAATCTGCACCATACCCTACTGCCCATCAACGGATAAAACCCAACTCCGATCACTCCGGAGAAGGCGGCACCAATCAGAAAGCCATACCATTCACGAATACTGTAACTATTTAAGAAGAGAATCTGACTCTGCCCGGTGACATAGGTATAGATGACCATAAGCGTCATAATAACCACAAAAACCAGGACACTGTAGATCAGCCATCGTTCTATCTTCCAGGCTTTAAGCGATTTATCGGAAAGGTGTCGAAAGGGATCACCAGCGGTCTCAGCCAAACCACCGCAGCCACAGACCCAGCTGCAATACCATCGCTTACCATAAAAATAGGTGAGCAAGGGAGATATTAGAAGAATCATAGCAATTCCCCAGGCAAACATAAAAATACCGAGATTGCCACCATTCAAAAGTTTATCCAGATTCCAATCAAAGAAAAAATAGTAATTAAGAGGCCACATATTCTTAAGATCCATGGATGGTTGGTTCATTCGATCCAGAAATTCAGGCAAGGCAAAGGCAAAACAGAGTTGAAAAAACATTACGGAGATCGTCCGTAAAATCTGATACCGGTTATGCCGATATTTGAGGATAAACTTAAAACCAAATATGAGAATAGCCAGTGTATATAATACACCATATACAAACCATTGACTGGCCGGTTTTGCTTTGATGGCTATACTCACTGGATCAAAAAAAGCAACTAACCCACGGTTAGGCTGACCCTCCTGACCCAGACCCACCAAATGTGGATACCAGTAGAGACAGATATAAAAAAAAGTTAAGAGAATTCCGATCAACCAGGCCCAAAGACCTCTATTGGTTAAAGAACCAAACCATACTCCATTATTTTTTATGCCCTCGGGATGAGACCGATATTGATCCCAGGCAAAAAAGATGGTGCCGAGCGTGATGAGACCTAAACTGATACCTATACCATATTGCAGTTGGTTTGCCCAGGCTAACAGTAACATCAAAAACCCGATTAGACCAACAGCAGCACCCATTTTTTGCATGCCACTCAAAAAAGGAGGGTGTGGATTTGCTATTGACATACTTGGATAAACTTGTTTGGCCATGTCTATTGATTTAGAAATTTAGATACCAGATTAAAGCGCCTCTTTGTATGAATGCTGATAGATTTATTAAATTGTTGGTTGTAGGTTTCGATTACCTTTTGGTGATATGGAGGAAAGAATTCCGGGTCAAAGGATGCCAGAGCCAGATCCCGCAAGACCTCCTCAACTTGACATTTTTCTCTGATCCATTTTTCACAAACCTCATGTCGAAAACGAATGCCCATCAGGTTAAAACCAACTACTTCAAAAGAGTTCTTTTTAAACACCAGACGAATACTCTTTTCACCGTCTTCGTGCTCCCAATATAGTGTATCCATATGAGCTGGCATCTGGGTAGCGATGTCGCCATATACCTGATACTCTATATCGAGAAATTTTGCTGAGTTAAACCAAATGCCGGGATCATAGGTAGTCAAGTGATCACAAATATTGTAGGCAGCGACTTCTCCCATCATCCGGCCGGTATACCAAACGGCTTCTATATTACGTCTTCCCGTTCTTGGATTTCGAACTTGGGCACAATCACCAACAGCATAGACATCTTTAATATTGGTCTGCAGATGATCATTAACCAGTATACCTCGATCTATTTCCAAAACGGACTCCTTCAACCACCTTACATTGGGATGTACTCCTGCCGTCAGTCCAACAAACTGACAGTCTATTATCTCCTCCTTGCTGGTCACCACTGCTTTTACCTCATCTTTTTGATTACCGATGATTTCCTTGAGTTCTGTCTCGAGCTGCAGATCAATTCCATGTCTTAATATATGCCTTCCTATCATCGATGACTCTTCGCGAGGCAAAACCATGTCCCAATAGCTGGATTCCCGGACCAGGAGGGTGACGGGTATATGTCGCGAGTGAAACATTTCTGCCATTTCAATTCCAATCAAACCACCACCTACCACCACCGCGCGTCGTATATCACCGGAGTGCATCTCCATGGATTGTACATCCTGAAAGGTATACAATCCCTGAACACGTTTTAAATCCTGGCCGGGCCAACCAAATTTGTTTGGAGCTGAACCCAACGCCAGAATCAAACGATCATAAGTGACCTCTTCCAGACTTGTTAAAAAAGCAGAATCAGCTGGTTTAAATTCCGAATTCAATTTTAACGTCTTCTTTTCAAAGTCAATGTTTTTTACTTCTGCCCGCACCAAATGAATCCGGTTTTTAATCCAAAATTCTTTGTCGTAGGGTTGGATATCTTCAAAGCGCATGTGCCCCATATAGAGATACATTAACGCTGTACGTGAAAAAAAATAATCTGTTTCCCGGGAAATGATGACAACCTCATGATCGCCTAATTTTCTGATAAACCTGGCCGCTGTAACACCACCAATACCATTACCCAAAATGACAATCTTCATGAAT
>JAGQWV010000724.1 GCA_020437045.1 Saprospiraceae bacterium
GTGGCGAATGCCTTATAAGCTTTAAAATCTTGATCTCCGATGGTGGATTGCGGTCGACCTTCGAGGCCATGTTGACAAACAACTACCGGTCGTTGTTCTCCAGGATGGAGATCTTCTGGCAATATGAGAATACCATAGGCAAATATTCCGGGAAATACATCGATGGCCACCTCAAATGCCTGGAGTTTCGGATTTTTCAGTTTGATCGGGCGACTACGAACGTTGAAGTCAGAAAGAGGATAATCAAACTGACCAATCACTTGCTTGGCAAAATACTCCCGGTAGGGTTCGACAGAATTTTTAAATGCTTCGAGGCTGTCAAACTTGAGTTCAGCCATAAATTCGGCACGCACGTAAGGGCTCTCACTCAATAGCCATTGATTGTGACGGTCCAGTTCGGTCAATAAACGTTGCTGCCGATTTGTAATATTAGGAAGTTCGATGATGGTGACCTTTTCAGATGATGGTTTCTTGCTTTTTTCATGAATGACTTGCCAGTTCCATTCATTCATCATTTCATTGGTGCGATCGATTTCCGCTGCTACTTCTTCTTCGTTGGGGACAATAAGTCTTCCTGGTTTCCCTTTATTTTCTCCAGGCTTGATTTCGATTTCCGGGGCTCCATTATCTGAATGAACGATCAGCGTTCGGGGAGCAACCATGGTGGCAATTTCCGCGTCGCCAAATTCTTCCAGCAGACCATAGATATTTCGGTAGGCGGGCTCTAGCCAGATATTTTGCCGGGATCCAAAGTAACCCGAAACCTCGGTCAAATCAATTCGGGTATCGATAGCTCCCGCATACAGCGCTAATAGGCCACCTTCTCCCCATCCACTGACGGTGATATCCTCGATTCGGTTTTTTTCCAGCCAGTCGATAGCAGACAATATTTTTTGGATTTCGTATCCAATAATATGTCTGCCTAGCTCATAAGCTGCACGATAGATGAATTCCCGGTTTGAAATTTTCATTGGGTTTGGCGCTCGATTCACCAGGATCGGTATGATCACCAGATGACCATCTTCTGCGTAAAGTTTTCCTATTTGACATTCGGACTTAAGATCTCCGCTTATTCCAAGTATTTCTTCCGGAGTCTGATCAGCATCTGGGATCACAATCGTTGCTTTTTTAATCTGGCCTGATTGTTTGGGGTACACTATCAATCCCTCACCATAAACCTGGCCAAAGGATGGCCAACGAACGGCCTCGACACGGTAAGTTTCTGACTCCGCAACCAGTCCCATTTTTTCCAGATGATCAAAGGGAGTCCTTGAATCACGGATACCAATTATCTGAGCAAGATGCTCCCGGTTCGCCTGGATGGAGCGATCATAAGTTTCCCGGGAGCGCATATCTCGATGCCAAAACTTTGACCGGTTAGTGATGGACTTCTGGATCTCTTTTAAGAGAAAGGCATCACAGGAATCGATCAGTCGCGAGGCTATATCTCCTTCCCAGTCTAATAATTTAGACCCACTAAGTTGACTAAATGCGGTACCGGAAAGCACTATAAAATAGAATGCCCAGATGCTTTTCCAGGGAAACATCAAGTTTTTCATCATGCCGGTTTTAGTATGGGAAAAGATACAAAATAAGATCAGTTGTTCGACGGGCTCAGATGGGAATGCTTACTTCATAATTCTTTACCCACTATAAAATGGGAGTATGAATCACCCAATTTGTAAAAGCCCTTATGTTATCCCTTTTTGGCAGAACCGGCATAGACTTCGATCCAATCCAACCGGGAGCAGGCTTGACTGTCGCCACCAATCATCGAATCGGTAAATCCAATTTTTTGAATGCGGGATAGATCTACCGTCTGAAACTTTTGTTCTTCGATAATGGTCTCCATGTTGAGCTTCCTCCAGCGTAGATCCTGAATATTAAATTCTTCGATCCGCCAATCATTGGAAGCAGCAGATCCCTGATCACTTATCCACCAATCTCCATGTAGATCCTGAATAATCCGTCTCAATATCCGAAATCCAAATT
>JAGQWV010000725.1 GCA_020437045.1 Saprospiraceae bacterium
AAAGACTCACCAGTAGCATTTACAATAATTTGTCCGTCATCTAGTGTACCGGTAATATTTTAATATCCCGAGGTGGTAATCTCTGCTATGGTCCCGTCAATTTGCACTGCATCTCCGGCATTTGATTCAATCGAATTTCCTGCCAGTACGATATTCTTTTCCGCAGCAGCATCCCAAATATAGTCAGTCTCTTGCTCATGGTAAACAGCATTATTTTCCTGCACTTTACTTAGATGGTCACCAGTTCCTATAAAAGTTATGTCGGCATCACTATCGCCACTATTTACATCAAGCAGATCTTTTTGACAAGCAGATAAAATATAAATTAAAAGCAGTGCAAAATATAAATTAGGATGTTTCATCACATAGAAATTAAAATGCGAAATATTTTATTCAGCCTCAGATAATGGTAAAGTGCATGAGCAGTAGCGGATTTTACGAAGTAATATTCAACTAAACATATATTTAATTACAAGAAAACGCTTTGAAATTAAGTAGTTATCCATCCACTGCTTATGCACAACCTCATGTGCAGTTTTTTTTCTTATTCCACAACAATGGTTTTCAATAAAGTATATCCGTCAGTTATGTTACCGGTAACTGAGTCTGCCAAATTTTCATCTAGGCTATCAGCAAAAATGTCATCCTGCGAATTAGAAGTATCAGGTGCTCCGTTGTAACCTGTTGAGTTGTACACTGTGGTATATGTTGACACAGGAAAAGCAATTTGAGAAACCAGCAAAGAATTTCCATTTGCATTAAGTATTTCAATGTGTATATGAGGTGCTCTACCTGAATACCATCCTGGGAAAATACTTATAAAGGAAACTTGTCCATTAGAATCTGTTGTTTGTCTTCCTCTTAAAAAATCATCATTGGTATAGCTTCCATATTGCGAATAGTTTCCGTCTTTGTCGCAATGCCACACATCGACTAAGACACCTGTCAATGGTTCGCAACCATTGCTTTTGTCCTGTACCGTAAATGTCATTAGAAGTGCCACACCCGTTCTGTCGCCAATGATAGTTGATTGTACTAATTGTGAAGGCGTTAGAATTGGATACGGTCCATTTGTTTCTTCCGGCGAAACAGTGCAATCTCCACTTGTTGGTTCGGCGTCGTCACCATCCTTGGAGCAAGAGGAAATCACCGTTGGAAGAGCCACTATGGCACCCATTCCAAGAAGTCCTTTCTTCAAAAAAAAATTTCTGTCCATATCTGTTATTTTTATTGTTAATGATTTTGCGCTGATGTTGCACTCAACATTTTTCTATTATCAGAAGCATTGGAAAATATATTTGTACCGAGAAAAAATCTATTGACCAGTCTATTTTCAACCAATCTTCCATTTTCTTCAACGAACGCTTGTAAAAGATCTGCCAAATTATTTGCACAGGCCAACAACAGAGTCGATCCCTTTATGAATAATAGATACCTGCCACTAAATTCCCTCTAGATCTCGGGTACAAAATGGATCCGCCTACCTTAACTGAAGGGATAAGCATCCGATTCCCTCCTGAATTCATGCCTATGACGACGGTAAATTTTTTAAGACGCCTCCTTTTTGCAGCGACTATTTTGGTCGCTCCACTCTTGAGTCTGTGTCAACCAGCACCTTGTGGTAAAGATCCGGACATGACATCTTTTTGCGCAGATGCCTGTGTAATATGTGATATTGATGGTTATACCGGTATCAACTCCGATCTCACTCGAGGACAGGCGCCTCCCGGATTCTGTACAAGCACCGTACATCATATGCAGTGGATCGCCTTTATTGCCGGGAGTGAAGATTTGACGATCAGCGTGAGTGTATCCAATTGCAACCAGGGCAGTGGTCTCGAAGTGGGCATTTACGAAAGTCTTGACTGTGAAAATTTTCGTCTGGTATCCAATTGTAATGGTGATATCCGGGAGGGTCAAACGGGGGTTTTTCAGAACACAGTGCCATTAGTCATCGGACAGTACTATTATTTTGTGATGGATGGGAATATGGGTGACGTTTGCAATTATACGATCCGGGTGATTTCAGGGAGCACTCAGGTTTCTCCTCTGGCACCGCCCGAACCCATTGAAGGGCCGGATCTGGTTTGCATGGGAGACAGTAGCTATTTTACGCTACCGGAAATCCTTGGAGCAAATTTTGTTGAATGGTATTTAGATGGCACGCTGGTAGATGAGGGTTACCAGACACAGCTATTGATAAAAGATCCTGGGTTACATCATCTTTGTGCCTTGGCATTTAATGTCTGCGATACCACCGATATGGTTTGCAAAGAATTTGAAGTCGTCACTGCAAAAGATACTTTTATTTTTGGGCAGATATGTGAAAATGAATGCTTTATGCTGGGCGACAGCATGATCTGCGATTCGGGTGACTACCAGCTGCGTCTACCCGGTCAGCAAGGATGTGATAGCATAGTCAATTTACATCTTTCATTTATCAGCATGGATGAGACTGCTTACCATGTTGAACTTTGTGCCAGTGACAGCTTCTTTCTCGAAGGTCAGTGGTATCATCCGCCAGGTGACTATATGATCAACAAGGAGACTTCAAGTGGTTGTAGCCAAAATATCCGGCTTATTCTAAAATCCATCGAATGTGACATAGAAGGGTCCATCAGCACAAGCCCCGTCTATTGCAAAGGAGATTCTACCGGTTCTTTCCACCTTACTATTAGTGGCGGCATGGCTCCCTTTCACTTTTTTTACCAGCAACTCGGAGGCACATTGCAGGGTACAGGAGTTGTAGATCTAATGAATGTTACCCAGGATATCAATTTCTTACCGGCCGGTACCTATCTGATTACAGTTGAAGATAACTTTAATCATGTGCAATATTTTCAGGCCTACATCGAAGAATCCGAATTGATGACAGCCAGTGTTGATCTGTCCTCCTATTCTGGATACGGTGTCTCCTGCTACGAATCCAGTGACGGATTTATTGAAATTGAGCCTCAGGGAGGAAATCCACCCTATCAATATAATTGGACAAATGGAATTACCCGCTCCAGAGCCGATTCTTTGCCTTCAGGAAATTATAGCATCTTGATTACTGATGCTCAAGGGTGTTCGCTTAATCTGAATACCATCCTTACACAACCGGAAGCTCTCTATTTTACAGCAGAATTTCAAAATCCAGATTGCTACGGGGAGAGCCAGGGTAGTATTACAATCCTCAATCAACAAGGAGGGGTAGCTCCTTTTTCCTATTCGATTAATGGTCAACTGGTCGAATCAAACTTGTCTCATTCAGGATTATCCGAAGGAAATTATGTGCTGTCGATTACCGATGCTAACAACTGTTCGACAGATACTGCTCACTTTATTTCCCAACCCATCATCCCCAATCTGGAACTTGGCGACGATATTACCATTGAATTAGGAGATTCTATTATCATTCAGCCAACCATCGATATGGATCCCGTACAAATGGAATGGAGTCCAGTGAACAATCTCGATTGTCAAAACTGCCTGGACATAATTGCTTATCCATACGAAAACACGACTTACACTCTTACAGTATGGTCTGAAGATGGTTGCAGTGGCAGCGACTCAATTACGTTATGGGTAGAAAAAAATAGCAAAGTATATGCTCCTAATGCGATTACCCCCAATTTCGATGGAAAGAATGATAAATTTATCTTGTATGGAGATAAATCGGTTACGGAAGTCAAAGAAATAAAGATTTTTTCCAGGTGGGGAAACCTTCTCTTTAGTGCAGAAAATCTTCCTCTAAATCAGGAGGAATTTGGTTGGGATGGCACTTTCAATGGTATTCCGGTAGATCTCGGTGTATATACATGGGTGGCAAAGATCGGATACATAGATGGTCGCACGGAAATCCTCGGAGGCGACCTAACAGTGATCAAATAACTTTAATTCTTAAAGCCGAACTGTAAAGTGACACATGAATAAAGAGCACGGTCAAAAAATCATCAATTCTAACAACTACCGGGTGCTCGTACAAGTCGCCTTCTGGATTGTGATCCTGGGTACCATGAGTCTTTTGGTATTAGGATTTGATGCCCCCAGAGATTTCTATTTCCGCAATATCCTGCAGATTATTAGTGCCCTAATCATTGTACTGATAAATAGCCTGTTACTCCTTCCCCATTTCTTTGCAAGAAAGAAGTATAAACAATATTTTCTATGGATCACGATGGCAATCATCCTGCTTACCTGTATTAATGTCATTAATGAATCCAAATTTCTTGACCTCCAACCACCTGATGCGAAAATTGAAATGAAGGACCGACCTAAACATGGTCTTATTGACATCAAATATCTCATCAATTTTCTCCTCTTGGCGGGTGTAGCCATGGCGGGCATCATGGTAGAAAGTCTGTACCAATTTAATCGTCAGGAAAAATTAGTAGCCGAAGCTGAAACAGAAAAACTGGAGACGGAACTCAAATTTCTTAAGAATCAAATCAATCCCCATTTTCTATTAAATGTCTTAAACAATGTGTTCACACTTTCACTCATTAAATCTGAACAAACACCTGAGATTATCCTTAAATTATCCGAATTGCTGCGTTATATGCTTTATGAAAGCAGTCAGAAGAAAGTGTCTCTTGGCAAAGAAATAAAGTATATTGAAAATTACATCGAACTATTTAAATTGAAGTTTGAAAGTGAACTCAACATAAGACTAAAGATCGATGACAACTACCATGAAAAGATGATCGCTCCTTTAATTCTCATTCCTTTTGTGGAAAATTCATGTAAACATAGTGATCTGGATCGTAACGATGGTGGCTGGATTTATGCGGAAATTAAAATAATTGATGATAAATTATTGGTTTTTCATCTTTCGAATAGCGTATCAGCTGTAGAATACACCAAAGATAGAACCGGCGGAATCGGATTGGAAAATGTACGGAGAAGATTGGAATTAGAATATCCGGATCGTCACACATTAAATATCCATAAGACAGATACTAAATTTGAAGTAACCCTACAAATAGACTTATCACAATGATAGAAACATTAGTGATCGATGATGAGAAATTAGCGAGAACGCTCCTGGCAAATTACATTGAAAAAGTACCGCAACTCAAACTAATTGCAGAATGTAAAGATGCTATTCAAGCTTCAGAGATTTTGCAAAAAAGGAAGATTGACCTAATTTTTCTCGACATCCAAATGCCTGAATTAACGGGAATAGAATTTTTGAATACTTTACAGGATCCACCTCTGGTTATTTTTACTACCGCATATCCTGATTACGCATTGAAAGGATTTGAGCTGGACGCGGTAGACTATTTACTGAAACCTTTTCGTTTTGACCGATTCCTGCAAGCTGTTAATAAGGCAGTAAGAAGAATCACCCTACCTCGTCATGGCAATTCCGACAATGAGTATATTTTAATTAAATCAGATTATAAAATTTTTAAAGTCCTTTTCGATGATATTGATTTCATTGAAGGCATGAGAGAATATGTTGCTTATCATCTTACTGACCGCAAACTCCTTGCCTAT
>JAGQWV010000726.1 GCA_020437045.1 Saprospiraceae bacterium
AGATTTCGAAGGGGATGAATTGCCAACCTTTTCCGAAGCAGTCGAAGATAGCCGGATGAGTTATCAGAAATTCTGGGAAGATGGAGGAGCGATTGATTTTTCCCAATGCAGTGATCCCCGGGCATTTGAATTGGAACGACGCGTTATTCTTTCCCAATATCTGACAAAAGTAAATTGCTCGGGAAGTCTTCCTCCCCAGGAAACCGGATTGACTTGTAATAGTTGGTATGGAAAATTTCATTTGGAAATGCATTGGTGGCATGGAGTACATTTTGCCTTATGGAACCGTCTTCAATTATTGGAAAAGAGCTTGCCTTGGTACGATCATATTATAGAAGATGCTCGACATAAAGCCGAATGGCAGGGTTTTGCCGGAGTCCGGTGGCCAAAGATGGTGGGACCGGAAGGCAGAAGTAGCCCCTCCAACGTTGGAGAATTTTTGATTTGGCAACAGCCCCATCCTATCTATTTTGCCGAATTGGTTTACCAGCAGAAACCTGATCGAGCTACCCTGGAAAAATATCGTGATATCGTGTTTAGTACGGCTGATTTTATGGCATCTTTTGCTCAGTATAAAGTAGAAGATCAATCTTTTCATTTATGCCATCCACTAATTCCAGCTCAGGAGATTTTTCATGCAGAAGACACGAATGATCCTCCGTTTGAATTGGCATACTGGCATTTTGCATTGGATGTCGCTCAGGATTGGAGGAAGCGATTGGGACTGCAACGTGATAGTACATGGCAAAATGTGCTTGATTATCTGGCTCCATTGCCCGAATATAATGGGCTTTACCTGCCGTGTGCCGGTGCCATTGATGCCTATACTGATCGGGATTTGCGGAGGGATCATCCGATAGTTTTGGGAGCCTATGGCATGCTGCCCGGAGACCATGTCGATGCTGCAACCATGAAGAGAACTTTTCTTGAGATCATGCGAGACTGGAATTGGAAGACCACCTGGGGATGGGACTATCCGATGATCGCTATGACTGCGGCCCGGTTAGGAGAACCGGAGATGGCGATTGAAATTCTTTTTAAAGATACCCAGAAAAACACTTATTTAAATAATGGGCATAATTATCAGGATAAAAGATTGCGCCTATATTTACCTGGTAATGGTGCACTGCTGGCAGCTGTGGCCATGATGGCGGCAGGCTGGACAGATAGTGATGAATTAAATCCAGGTTTTCCAAAAGATGGAAAATGGAATGTCAAGTGGGAAGGTCTGAGAAAAATGTTATAAATTTTAGGACAGTAAATAATTAAAAAATGGGGAAGGAATTAATCATTAATGTGTTCATATTGTTGTTTGTTGGGACTTCACTCCCTGCACAAAATGCTATAGTTCTTAATGCAGATCTTGGTAATGACACGATTAGTAGGCATATTTATGGCCATTTTTCAGAGCACCTGGGACGATGTATTTATGGAGGTTTTTTTGTAGGGGAGGACAATACAAAAATCCCTAATGTACAGGGAGTGCGTAAAGATGTGCTAGGTGCATTAAAAGAATTGAAAATTCCCAATCTCCGTTGGCCGGGAGGCTGCTTTGCTGATACGTATCACTGGAAAGATGGTATTGGTCCCAAAGAAGACCGGGCTACGATTGTAAATACCTGGTGGGGTGGGGTGACCGAAGACAATAGCTTTGGTACGCATGAGTTTTTGAATATGTGTGAAATGCTGGATGCAGAGCCATATCTATCGGCAAATGTGGGGAGTGGTACGGTACAGGAGACCGCCGATTGGGTTCAATATGTCAATTTTGATGGGGTAAGTCCAATGGCCGATTTGCGAAGAGAAAATGGTCGGGAAAAACCGTGGAAAGTAAAGTACTGGGGAGTAGGCAATGAAGCCTGGGGCTGTGGCGGTAACATGACTGCAGAATATTACGCTGACGTATATCGTCGGTATGTCACTTTTATGAAAAGTAGGGGCATATATCTGATCGCTTCCGGTGCCAGTTCGGATGACTACCAATGGACGGAAGTATTAATGAAAAATATTCCACACCGGATGTTGGATGGGGTGGCTTTACACCATTATTCCGTCATCGACTGGAGTGCTAAAAGTTCTGCCACTGAATTTACGGAAGAGCAATATTTTGAAACGATGGACCGGGCCTGGAGAATGGAAGAATTAATTCAGAAACATACAACCATCATGGATCAGTATGATCCGGAAAAACGAGTTGATTTAATCGTCGATGAATGGGGTGGGTGGTATAATGTCGAACCAGGAACAAATCCTGGATTTTTATATCAGCAAAATACGATGCGCGATGCGATGATAGCCGGGCTGACTCTAAATATTTTTAATAATCATGCCGACCGGGTAAAAATGGCAAACCTTGCTCAGACTATCAATGTTTTGCAAGCGGTTATCTTAACCGATGAAGAGAAAATGATATTGACGCCTACCTATCATGTAATGAAAATGTACAATGTACATCAGGATGCTCTTTTGTTGCCAATTAATATAAAGACCGAACAGTATCAATATGGAGATAAAAAACTGGATGCGGTTTCTGCTTCCGCTTCCAAAGATAATATGGGCAGAGTGCATATCTCCCTGGTCAATATAGATGCCCATGAGACAAAAACAGTGACCGTAGATTTAAGGAGTTTCGCCGTAAATACGGTATCGGGGCAAATTCTGAAATCGGCTAAACTGCAGGATCACAACACCTATAGCGATCCGGAAATGATAGTTCCAACTGATTTTAATGGATTTAAAAAAATGGGAAATACTTTGTCCGTTGAATTGCCACCTTTTTCCGTAGTGGTGTTGGAGTGCAGATAGCCTGGTTCCTTGGTTGGTTTGTAGTCCTTTCCTGTTTTAATTTACAGGTTCTTATTAACTTTTAGCGGGAAGATGAAATAGACTTCGCCAAGGCCAGATAACTATTTATAGTTTTTTCGCTTTTTGCCTGCCTGAATGATAACCTGGCACTTACTGTATCTTTATCTAGATACTATCCGATTTAGCTGGTAGGGATTGGATTTTTCTGATATTTACGGATCGTCAAGATTACTTCAGTGCCATTAGCCTCCTCGATTTTCAAGGTGCCTTGCATTTGTTCCCGCAAAACGTCGATCAGCCGGTAACCGAAAGAAGTGCCCAGGGAAGCTGGCTTTTTACTGGATATCCCAATTCCATCATCACATACTTTTAGGATCAGTTGATTATTTTCCTCCTGGAGAGATACATAGATATTGCCGTTTTGATGGTTAGGGAAAGCATATTTTAAACTATTACTTACCAATTCGTTGGCAATTAATCCGATGGGAATTACCGAATCGATATCAAGATTTAAATCGGCAATTTCCATCGACAATGAAATTTGATCCCGACGAATATTGTAAGAATCAAAGAGACCCCGGATCAATTTCGTAAAGTAATTTTTCATATCCACACCGGTAAGATTGTCTTCCTGATAAAGATCCTGGTGGATAAGAGCCATGGATTGTACCCGGTCCTGTCCCTCTTGTAGTGCTCCCAAAGCCTTTTCATCGGAAATGTGTTCTGTTTGTAATCCAAGTAGGGATGAGATAAATTGCAGATTATTTTTTACCCGATGGTGAATTTCCCTTAATAGGATATCTTTTTCTTCCAGGGCAATATTGATTTGATCTCTTTGTTTTTTAATCTCTTTTCTTTGCCAATAAAGAAAAAAGGCAAAGATAGCAGCGGCTGCCAACCCAAGCGTTAATGCAATTACCCATTTTTTGGTCGACTGTAATTTAATGGCACCGATTTCTTTTTCAGCATTGAGGTATTGAATTTCCTGTTCCTTTTTTTCGGTTTCGTATTTAATTTCGACTTCTTTAAATCGCTCTTGATTTTTTGCATCCTGAATGCTATCCCGGAGTTGCACAAATTTTTTATAGGCATCGAGTGATGTGGCAAAATCACCCAGAGACTCAAAGACAGATGCTTTCGATTCATAAAATTTCTGCCGGAAGTTGGCATTTTGTGAATACTCAATAGCCTTAGAGGCAAGCTTGTAATATTTTTCTGCCTCATTTTTTCTGCCTCTTTGAGATAGCATCCGGGCATAGTCCAACAGCATTACCTGATATTGTTCGAGATCTATTCCTTGACCCTCAGCGGCCAGGACTTTTTCCAAGTAAAAGAGGGCACTATCTGGTTCTTGCTGTTTTTCCTTAAACAAGGCAAATTCATAGAGATTGAGATTATAGATACTGGGAATTTCCTTACTGAGTTGGGCAGTTTGTCTGAAGCAAATTTCTGCTGAATCCTTTCGGTCAAGCTCGGCATAGATCATGGCAAGATTTCCATAAATTTCTGATTTTAAGAGTGGCCAGTCATCCACATAATCCATCGATTTATAGAAGTAATTTTTTGCAGGGAGATTATCACCTTTGGTGAGATAAATATATCCTAATCCAAAATAGCTTGCTGATATAGTATTGCTATCCGCATGTAGCTGGAAATAATCACTGGCAATTTGTTTCATTAATAATGCCTCTACATACATGCCTTTGTCTACATAAATATTGGCCTGGTTATCATAGAGCATCATATAGCGCATAGAGTCATTCAAGTCCAGACATGCTTCCATGCCTTGATCAAATGACCATATGGCAGAATCCAGTTCTTCGGTGAGATTAAATATTTTTCCCAGGAGATTATAACCGTGTACCAGCCATATTACCGCATTTTGTTTTTGTGCTTCCCGTAGACTTGCTTTGGTATATTTCTTAGCCAAATCAATGCTGTCCTCATGATAAAGCCAGTAGTCGTTGCCGATATCCCAATTGTATTCGATTATAAGGCTATCGGTCGGTGCAGTTTGTAAAGCTATTTTCAAGCTATCGATCTTGCGCATCGATTGAGCCGGAAGAGACTGAATGGAGCAGAAGGAAAGGCAGAGGAGCGTACCCAGGACTACATATCTAAGCCTCGGTTTGCTGGATATATTGAGGAAAGCGTTCTTCGAAATAAAATGAATTGAAGTGAGGGAATACATAATCTATCCGGTGATAATTTTGTGGTTTTCCAAGATAATTATTTGCCACGATTATTGAAATCGACAAAAATTACATTTGTGTGCCAGTATAGACATCTTCTGAAATTCTGTCAATCTATAGAGGTAATATAATGGACTAAAAGGTCACCGCCTTTAAGTTAGGCTCTCTTTAAACCGGGAATATTCCGGGATTATGCATTAGATTTTCTA
>JAGQWV010000727.1 GCA_020437045.1 Saprospiraceae bacterium
ATCGAGGCAGCTGCCTTGAACAGATATTTCCGCCATTTCATCCAGTGGCTGCATTTGTTCCAGGGTCAGGACCCTTAATGGTACCGGAGGTGTACAACCTGAGACCCCCAACATATAATTAAGTAAAAGAAATAACGAACAATATATATGCCCCTGTTTTGCAAATTTTATGATCAACAATCGTTTCAATATTATCATCAATATATTTACTGATTTTTCAGGGTCGAAATAAAATTCTTAATTACTTTGGTTGAATCCTACAGGACAGTCATTCAAGATTAAATTCTCGTTTAAAATACCCTCGACTATAAATTCGCCGCTACTTTACCTACTGTATTTTCTCTAATTTAACGGCAGTAATTCGTAATTCTTTATTCGTATTCTCGTCATTTGTCTTACGTGTTCAACCCCCCACAGACACTTAATACCTGACCGGTAACATATTCACTGAGTGGTGAGGCTAAAAACAACGCCAAATTCGCCACTTCACGGGCAGTACCCATACGCTTCAATGGTATATTTTGCAGAAAAGTTTCCTTGACTCCGGCATCCAGCTTATCGGTCATCTCGGTCTCAATATATCCTGGTGCTATGGCATTACAGCGGATATTGCGACTACCCACCTCTTTGGCAATCGATTTGGTAAAACCAATGATACCTGCTTTAGAAGCGGCATAGTTTGCTTGTCCGGCATTGCCAAATACACCAACAACCGAGCTCATATTTATAATAGATCCTCCCCGATTCTTCAGCATCGGCCGTAAAGCATGTTTCGTCAAATTAAAGACAGATTTTAGATTTGCTTGTATCACCTGATCCCATTGATCTTCCGACATTCTCAACATTAAGGTATCATTGGTAATTCCGGCGTTATTAATTAAAACATCGATCTTGCCGGCTTCGGCAATCACTGTATCGATAGCTTTTTGAGCATCGGTAAAATTGGACGCATCGGATTGAAATGGAATGGCCTTTCCTGGTCCATCCAGGCTGGCCGCCAAAGCTTCTGCACTCGTTGACGAACTTAGATAGGTAAAAAATACAGTAGCTCCCTCTTCTACAAAACGCTGAACAATACCGGCACCAATACCGCGCGAACCACCAGTAATAAGGCAAATCTGGTCTTTTAATAACTCCATAATTGTATACTCTAGGTTAGAAAGTCGAAAGTTCCTAAAAATTCTGCTGGTGACCTAATCTCTGGGTTGGAGGTGAGTGTTTGATTGCACCCTCTTCCGTGATGATGTCCTTGTGAAATCGCCGAAAGATTTAAATGTTTTGCCACCAGAAAGAAAATAAACTATCTTCTGGTTTCAAACAAGTTAGTATCTCTATGCCTTCTAAATCACATGACCAGTATAGCCCTACGGTAAAAGGCTTTATTCCCATGATTTATGTGGCCTGGGCTGATGGTCTTTTAAGCCCAAGCGAAGTGCGAATCATTCGTGAACAGATTCAGTCGATACCACATTTGACTCCAATTGAAAAGAAACAATTATTCGAATGGATCGAACCCAGTCAGTGGCCTGATCAGGAAACTTTTAAGCAATGGATGAACCTGATGAAAGAGACAGGATCGGAAATTGATCTGGATGACACCATTAGCATTGTCGATCTGGGTCTGGCTATGGCAAAAAGATCCAGCATTGGTCAGGTCGCTCCGAATTTAGAAGACCTTGAAAGAGTTTTACAAACGCTGCAAGACGAACTGAAGCTACCGGCACCAGCAAAATTCAGGGCCTTGCACGCCTCTCATGTTGAAGCTAAAACCCAAGCTTCTGGCCCCCCATCGAATGAACTACAACGCCTGCTGGATGGAGACAGTTATGATCTGAAAATGAGGATGCGAAAACTACTTTCCGATCCGGTATTTGAAAGGGAAGTCATGCGGGAAAAAGATAGATACCGTAATAAAGTCCGCCAATGGTTGGTCCTGCTGGCAGAGCAAGGTTTTGGAGCATTAGGATACCCGGAAGCCTATGGCGGTGAGGGAGACATCATAAAGTATGCAGCCGTGTTTGAAATGCTGGCCCATTTTGACCTTAGTTTGGCCGTCAAATTTGGCGTACAGTTTGGCCTGTTTGGTGGAAGTGTTCAGCATTTGGGCACCAAAATGCA
>JAGQWV010000728.1 GCA_020437045.1 Saprospiraceae bacterium
AAAGAGCTCAGGAACCGGAAAATATCAGTACCATTCGAAATCGGGAGACGATTAAGGAATATTATGCCGATCAGGATACCACGCTACGTGATTTTTATTCGACTTATGACCCGCTGGATGTCAATTATCTGGATAAAGAAGAATATGCTGAATTTAAGAAGAGACTCTCCGAACAAGATATCGACGTGTTAAATGCCGGTAAATATTACAATCAGTTTGAGGTCGAAAACCTGGGGGGAATTCCAATGCCGGTGATTGTTCAATTTACCTATGAGGATGGAGAAACGGAGGTCTTCCGGATCCCGGCAGAGATCTGGAGGTTTGATCAGACCTCAGTCACTAAGATTATTCCTACAACCAAACGAGTGGTCAAAGTGACCTTAGATCCATTTCTTGAGACAGCAGATGTCGACACCTCCAATAACTACTTTCCACATCAACAGAAAGTAAATAGATTTGATGCCTTCAAACAGAAAAAAGAAGTCGCTAATCCCATGAAGCGGGATCAAATTTCCAAAGAGAAAGAAAAGAAAAGCCGTTCCTAAACGAAACGGGAATAAATTGGAAGCCGGAAATGTTGTAAGCAATATTTCCGGCTTTTATTTTCTTTTATTGCGAACCAAAGGTTATATGCAGGAGGCATTCAGGACAACACCTTATCTTGCACGTCTGTCAGATATTTTCTTACAATGGGTTATTCAACACTTAGAGATTGTGTCAATGATTTACTTGCTTCGGGTCAGCTTATTGAGATTACTGAAGAAGTAGATCCTAATCTTGAAATGTCGGAGATCCATCGCCGGGTTTACGCCGCTCAGGGACCAGCCTTGCTGTTTTCTAAGGTAAGGGGGAGTGACTTTCCTGCAGTCAGTAATATCTATGGCACCAATACCCGTTGTGAATATCTTTTCAGAGATACTTTACCGCAGGTCAAGCGACTTTTGGAGTTGAAAGCCGATCCATCACTGATTCTAAAAAATCCACTGCGTTATTGGAAAGCACCATTGTCGGCTTTGCATGCATTTCCTCGAAAAGCGCTACTCAACCGCACTCGTTGGCAGCAAACCAAAATCTCGCGGCTTCCCCTGATAAAATCCTGGCCCCAAGATGGTGGTGCTTTTATCACCCTTCCCCAGGTACTTACGTTACCCCCGGATACCACTGATATCATGCAATCCAATCTCGGGATGTACCGAATACAGATGAATGGCAATGACTATCAAGACGATCAGGAAGTGGGGATGCATTATCAATTGCACAGGGGCATTGGCATTCATCATACGCGCTTTCAGCAGACCGATAAACCATTTAGAGTGTCCATTTTTGTGGGGGGACCACCTTCACATGCATTGTCAGCCATATTTCCCTTGCCGGAAGGTCTGTCCGAATTGACTTTTGCCGGTCTGTTGGGGGGGCGAAGATTTCGATACGGGCTGGTAGGAGATTTTATTTTTAGCAATGATGCCGATTTCATCATAACGGGAACGATTGAGAAAAATACACAGAAAAGAGAGGGACCTTTCGGTGATCATTTGGGTTACTATAGCCTTGAACATGATTTTCCGGTGCTGAAGGTAGAAGGAATCTGGCATCGTCCGGATCCCATCTGGCATTTTACTGTAGTAGGACGCCCACCTCAGGAGGATTCCGGATTTGGTTATCTCATCCATGAATTGGTAGGACCCCTCCTTTCATCAGAATTTCCCGGTATCCATCAATTACATGCAGTAGATGTCGCAGGAGTTCATCCACTCCTTTTAGCCATGGGCAGTGAGCGGTATATGCCTTTCCGGCAAAAGGTGCCCGAAGAAATACTTACCCAGGCTAATCGTATTCTGGGATCGGGTCAGACTTCGTTGGCCAAGTACTTAATAATAGGGGCAAGAGATGATGATCCAAATTGGTCAGTCTATGATATTCCGGCTTTCTTTAGGCATGTACTCGAACGCATAGATTGGCGGCGAGATCTTCATTTTCAAACTAAAACGACGATCGACACCCTGGATTACAGTGGCTCGGATTGGAATGCCGGATCAAAGGTGGTGATGGCATGTTGTGGTGAGCCTATAAGGAAGTTGGGATCGCAAATACCAAGCGACTTAAATGCTCCGGGTTTCGTATCCGATATCCGGGTCGTCGATAAGGGTATGATCCTTTGTGAAATGAGAGCATTCACGGATTATGTGGTTGCGAAGCAGGAGATTCAGCTATTAACGGATCAATGGAAAAGTCAAGAACTCACCGAATTTCCTTTGATTGTCATTGTTGATGATGCACGATTTTGCCAGGAGACATTTGCTAACTTTCTTTGGGTGACTTTTACCCGTTCTAATCCCTCCCATGATATTTACGGAGTGGGTGCCTTTGTCGAGTACAAGCATTGGGGCTGCACGGGTTCGTTGATCATTGATGCCCGGATCAAACCTCATCACGCACCTGTATTAGAGGTTGACCGGACCACGAAAGAAAGGGTGGACCTGCTCTTTCAAAGAAATGCATCACTAGCTGATCTTGGCTGATAAATCACTTTGATGCTCAGG
>JAGQWV010000729.1 GCA_020437045.1 Saprospiraceae bacterium
CTATTCTCAAGGTCATCTACAATATCCTGAATATCCCTTATGTAAATCAATATGATGTGACCGCTTCCTTGCTTCGTGATTTCTTTACTGACAAACCGGATTTTACACCCTATACTCTTGAAAAAAACGACCCTCGCGTTTTTAATGTCGATCTGGCCATGAAAAAATATCATCAACAAGTAGATTGGCGAAAAATCATGCAAGGTCCGGCCATGGACAATGAAGAAGAAATCAGGGAAGAATACGATGACAATTAAGCTTCTAATTCATTAAATACAACATTCATTCTTATTGTAAAAAAACCAATCAATATCTTCGTCGATCGTTACGGACAATTAATTCTTTATTGCCCAGCCAAAAGAAACGCTGAAAATAAAAATCAACTTAATATCGCCAATATTCACAAAAAGTACTTCTGAATGAGATCACCCGCCTTAATAATTATTCACTTAATATTTTCAGTGGCAGTCTTCGCACAAGACGCAATAATTCCACTGAACGACACCACCCTCCTATTAAAGGAAGTGGTCATAAGCGCCACCCGTCATCATTCCAGCAGGAAAAACATTCCTTATGCCACAGATATTCTCCCGGAAAAAAACATCGAATATTTTCTGCCGCGAAGTACCCCGGAGGCTTTAACTGGAATGACCGGAATCCTTGTTCAAAAAACAAATCACGGTGGGGGTTCTGCTTTTGTGAGGGGACTTACGGGAAATCAAACATTGACCATAATTGATGGAATTCGTCTTAATAACCCTACTTTCCGCTATGGTCCTAACCAATATCTCAACACTATCGATCCCTACAGTATTGATAAAATAGAAGTAGTCAGAGGTAGTGGTTCCGTGCAGTACGGTTCCGATGCCCTGGGTGGAGTTATTCATATTTTGACCAAGGAGCCTGCATTTAATGATCAGCCTAAATTCAAAGGAGGAATTACGGGTAAGGTAATGTCACAAGATATGGAATACACTGGCATACCTGAACTAGAATTTCAATCAAAAAAGATCACTGCCCGATTTGGATTGACCGTGAGATCCTTTGGTGATCTTGTCGGCGGGAAAAATACCGGAATCCAAAGTCCCTCCGGATACAATGAGCATAGCATTGACACAAAAATCAAATGGAAAATAAAGGATCGTATCCTATTGACCGGTGCCTATCAATCCACCGCTCAAAATAAAGTACCCCTGTATCACAAAGTAAGCCTGGAGAATTTTGAATATTATTATTTTGATCCGCAAATAAGACAATTAGGTTATGTCAAATTAAATATAGAGCCAAACCAAAAATGGATCAATAAAATAAATATCACTTCATCACTGCAAAACAGTAAAGAGTCCAGAAAGTATCACAAGCTGGAAAATGAATTCAAATACAATGAATCAGATAAAGTATTAACCTTCGGCAACACCCTGGATATTTTTTCAAATATCGCCCCATCATGGAGTGCAAATACCGGTGTAGAATATTACTATTCCCTGGTCAATAGCAGCCGGACACAGATTGATATCCAGAATAACACTATGGCTTCTTTAAGAGGATTGTACCCTGATGATGCGGCTGCCGATAACCTCTCCGCTTACACTTTGCATCATTTTAAGGCCGGAAGATTTAATTTCGAAGCAGGCTTGAGGTACAATCATTTTATTATTTCGATACCCAATAGCGATCCTCAGCTGGCTGGAGGTGATAACATACGGGTGAAACCATCATCATTGGTAAGCAATCTGGGTCTTTTATATCAACTTGGAGCGGGGCATTATTTCTCTCTTACACACAGTACGGGCTACCGCGCACCCAATATCGATGATCTGGGTACTTTGGGCTTGGTTGATTTTCGTTATGAAATTCCCGCCTATAATCTAAAACCGGAAAAATCACATAATGTGGAAATAGGATATCGATTTATTGGAAAAAGTACCAGGGTCGACTTATCACTCTTTCAAATGAACTTAAGAGACCTCATCACTCGCGAGAAATTGGAAGATGAGTTTGTTGATGGTTACAATGTCTACATTAAAGAAAATAGTCAAAAATCCGTTATTCGCGGATTTGAATTTTCATTAGAACATCAGCTTACTGAATTTTGGTCCTTTCAGACCAGCACTACTTATACCTACGGACAAAATTTATCTAAGGATGAGCCCATGAGAAGGATACCACCCTTATTCGGTCGCAATGCTTTACAATACCAGAATGACTCCTGGAGAATAACGGTTGAGCATCTATTCGCTGGTAGTCAAAAACGCCTGTCTGGAGGAGACATTGATGACAACCGGATACCGGATGGAGGAACTCCCGGGTGGAATATTATCAATGCTTATGTGTCGTACCCTCTCAAGACGTTGGATCTGCGTCTTGGACTACAAAATCTTTTTAATAAAGACTACCGAACACATGGTAGTGGAATAAATGGAGTGGGCAGAAGTGTATTTTTGGCCGTCAGCTGGAATCTGCTAACAAATTAGTTTTAATAACAGAATTTTTTCACCAAAATTAAACCGGGATTAATCATTAGGATTTAGTGATGCCCGGCTCGACATCAATCGTCGGGGAAAGAGCAACCTGCTCGCCGTCCAAGACTTTGGCAGGCAGGGTAAAGACGGGTGCATCGTCGGTTTTTGACGCGCAGACATGGACACCGCCATGGTGAGCCCGTCTGGCTGGCCCTGCCGGACAGGCCTCAAAATTGACGAACGTGCCCAGTAACAAAGCATTTTAGCTCCGTAGTAGATAGGGCTATTGCCTAATGCGGGATAATGCGGGTTAAATTCTCATACTCAAGCAGGATCATTGAGCAATTTATTTCAAATGAATAACTGCCACCGCATCACTCCATGCATCGGGAGGAATAATTTTACACACACCATCCACTAATGTAATTGGGTCTAAGTTCTGATTTAAACCATTCTTGGGATTATACCAACTTCCAAATACCTCAGAAAAACCGGAATTAAAAATCAACATCTGAGTACTACGGTCCGGAAAATAGATCAGATAATAATGATCAGAAAGCTGCACCGCTGTTTTTAAATATTCCCCTTCTTTTTGTCCTTCGCCAAGGATTTTTTGATTGGGCTTCCAATGCGGCCAATTATTTTCTAAACAAAATGACTTAAGAAATGCCAAACTTTTGGCTCCTTCCCAATTTAAAGTCTTCTCCCAGTGATTAAAAGGACTGAACAAAGGTCCATTCCCTAATGAATCACGAAATGCTCCGTAGGTGAAACCAGCGGCACCGGCAAAAAAACTCTGCCAGCCCTGGCGTCGTACCTGAATGGCAGCAATAGGACCCTCTTTCCCTGGATGGTTTTCATAGGCAGGTTCTCCCATGACGGTGGGCTTAATGGGATCTGAGAGTGTATAGTCTTGCGTAACTGCTTCATACACCGAATTAACATTGACGAAAGTCTCAATCATATTAAAGTCTAACCAAGCATCATCATGAAACCAGGTTGATGAATTCTTCATTGGAGAACCATCCGGATGATAAGTCATCAAGGCATAGTTCCAATATGGAGAATTTTCATTCCAGGCAATATTCTGTCCGGTGATGCCAAATATAATTCCTTCTGCCATAGATCGGTAATGCCCCAGGAAGTCACCTCCGAAATCTGCCTGCACATCCCCTCCCAAAACCCAGATGATATGGTCGTTACTACGATAACG
>JAGQWV010000730.1 GCA_020437045.1 Saprospiraceae bacterium
TAATCTTTAATTACTCTGGGCTTGTTGGTACTCATAGTTTCTAAAATATAGTGGCTTTACTAGATTTTACGCTGCTAAAATAATCTTTGATTAATAATATAGTAACAAGCATAGTAAAAAAAATGCTTTTTTCACCTATTCTTTTTGAGGCTCCATCCTAAAAAGAAATAACCTATTGATTGTCTGTAGATTATAGGCTATAAGAATTAGGAAAGTTCAGCTAATAATCTACCATGTTTTCAAACTTACTACCCTTAAATTTCTATGATTTTGATACCGAACTGAAATCATTGGAAGTTTAGTATTCATTTTCCTTCCGAATTGCGGTCCCATTCCATTATTTTAGAAGCACTTTTTCCAATCTCAATAATCTCAGTATGATATTGCTCAAATATTTCCCGCTTATAGCTACTGTTGCGTGGCTGTCTATGGCACCTTCGATAGCCCAAGTATCCAATCATGGGCATAAATTCGAGCAGATTACCGATCTTCTTCCTGATGCAAACTCCTACCGGGGCATGGATGGTGCTCCAGGGCCACAATATTGGCAACAACGATGTGACTACCAAATCGACTGCCGGCTTGATGTAGAAAACAGACGACTTTATGGATCAGAAATGATCACTTACCATAATCAGTCACCCAATACCCTCCACTACCTATGGTTACAACTTGATGAAAATCAACACTCTACTACCAACGACAACCAGTATTTTGACCCCAGCCATATCAAACCTGTCATGAGCGAAGCAGATCTGCGAAAACTGGAAACCTGGCGTGAAAGAGGTAAATATGGTGTCAACGTTGAAGCGGTCAAAGACCAAAATGGTGATGATCTGCCATACATGATCAACCAAACGATGATGCGGATCAATTTGACGGAACCATTGCTGCCCGGACAAACCTATTCCTTCCAGGTAAAATGGAATTACTTTCTCATAGATCGTATTGATGCCGGAGCCCTGACAGAAGGAAGCCAGGCACGCAACCTGGCTCGCGGTGGTTATGAATATTTCGCAAAAGATGACAATGATCTCTACACCATCACCCAATGGTATCCCAGGCTGTGTGTGTATAGCGATTTTGAAGGATGGCAAAATAAACAGTTTACCGGCCGGGGTGAATTTGCACTAACCTTTGGCAACTTTGTGGTAAGAATATCGGTACCCGATGATCTGGTTGTCGGTGCCACCGGTGTCTGCCTAAACTATGAGACCGTCCTCACACCTAAACAATTATCCCGCTGGGAAAAGGCAAAGATAGCCGGGGCTCCGGTCGAAATTGTTACGCTTGAGGAAGCGCAGAAAAATGAAAAAGGAAAAAAATCCAGCCATTATCAGACCTGGATTTACCAGGCAGACAACGTTCGGGATTTTGCCTGGACCGCAAGTCGAAAGTTTATTTGGGATGCCATGTGTCATGTCAATGCCAACGGAAAGAATGTGATGTGTATGAGCTATTATGGCAAAGAAGCCTATCCCATCTATAGCAAATACTCAACAAAAGCGGTAGAACATACGCTTTATAGTTATTCAAAATACTCTATTCCTTATCCCTACCCTACCGCTATCTCCGTGGAAGCTGCAAACGGCATGGAATACCCAATGATATGCTTCAATCCAGGTAGGGCCGAAGCCGATGGCACCTACTCTGAAGCTGCAAAAAAATCAGCTATATCGGTTATTATTCATGAAGTTGGGCATAATTATTTTCCCATGATTATCAATAGCGATGAGCGGCAGTGGAGTTGGTTTGATGAAGGGCTTAATAGTTTTGTCCAATACCTGGCAGAGAGCGAATTTGACAATAATTATGTATCCTGGTTTGGCCCGGCAGAGTCTATTGTCGATTATATGCAACTACCCAAAGATCAACTCGAACCGATCATGACCAACAGCGATAATATTGTTGACTTCTTTGCCAATGCTTACCGAAAGCCAGCCTGTGCCCTGAATATATTGCGGGAGACGATTATGGGTCGCGAACTTTTTGATTTTGCTTTTAAAGAATATTGTCGTCGCTGGGCATTCAAACATCCGACACCTGCTGATTTCTTTCGCACTATGGAGGATGCCAGTGGTGTAGACCTTGACTGGTTCTGGCGTGGGTGGTTTTACACCATCGATGCTGTTGACATTTCACTCGATAGTGTAGCATGGTATAAAGTAGATCTGGAAAATAATCCCGAAAAAAGCGATTATGTTTCCAAACAACCGCAGTTGCCACCCAGTCAGGACATTAGCCGCATGCGAAACCGGGAGTCCGGAATGAAGTTTAAAGTAGAAGAAGATTCCAGCCTGAGAGACTTCTATACAGACTACGAACCCTGGAATACCTCTGATTCTGTGCTGGAGACAAAAATTCACTTATATAGTGATCAGTATTCGGCTCGGGAGAAAAAAGAACTCTACGGCGATGAGAATTTCTACGAACTGCATTTCAGTAATAAAGGTGGATTAGTAATGCCGGTCATCATCGAATGGACTTTTTCCGATGGCACCAAAGAAATCCAAAAAATACCGGTCGAAATCTGGCGTCAGGATGAAAACCAATTCACTAAAGTATTTGTAAAAAATAAGGAAGTCACCGCTATTCGTATCGACCCTTACAAAGAAACCGCCGATGTCGACACTTCAAATAATAATTGGCCGGATATCGAGATGCCCAGCCGATTTCAAATATTTAAAAAGCACAGTGTCGAACCGGCACTAAATCCGATGCAAAAAGCAGCTAAGAAAAAGGGCCGTTCGTAAGGTTTAATACTTTTAAAAACCATGCGGTTAAGTTATACGGAGGGCAATATTGTTGAATTCTCCATCCCCGTAAACACTGGAGGTATCCTAACAGATTTTACAACTCCCGTATTTACAACTTTCTGCAACGTGACATAATGAGATACCGGGAGTCTATTAATCGTAAACAAAACAATCTGAGATCCATGCGCAAATTGATGACCTTAATACTTTGGCTATCGTCAATCCACTTACTCCTCAATGCCCAAGAAAATTACCAACCTTCCTCGGCAAACCTCATGGCCCGAAAAGATTTTCAAGATGACAAATTTGGCATGTTTATCCATTGGGGCCTGAGCAGTGTACTTGGCGATGGAGAATGGGTCATGCAGAACCGTAAAATTCTGAAAAAAGACTACCAACGATATATCCGTACCTTTAATCCTGTGGATTACGATCCTGAAAAATGGGTCCTGGCGGCTAAGGCCGCAGGTATGCACTATATTGTTTTCATAACCCGGCACCATGATGGATTTAGCAATTGGGATACCAAATACAGCGACTGGAAAATCACCAACACTCCGTACGGAAAAGATGCCTTAAAGATGCTTGCTGATGCCTGTCATAAACATGGCATGAAGCTGGGATTATATTATTCTACGCTCGATTGGTATCGGGATGATTACCCTCATGAATCGGGAAGGACCGGACAGTATTCCGGAAGAGACGGGAAGGGAGATTATAATTCCTACCTGCAATTCATGAAAAATCAGCTGACGGAATTACTAACCAATTACGGGCCAATTATGAGCATCTGGTTTGACGGACATTGGGATCAAACCAATCCGGAGGGTCATGATGACCGCAGCTCCCGCATTAATTGGAAGTACGATGAAATCTATTCCTTGATACACCGGTTGCAACCCGCGACCCTGATTGGCAACAACCATCACCTGACACCATTTCCTGGTGAAGATTTTCAGATGTTCGAGCGCGATTTGCCCGGAGAAAATACGTCCGGTCTGAGTTATCAGGAAGCCTCTGCCCATATTCCTGTAGAAACCTGTGAGACCATGAGCGATAGCTGGGGATACCGGGTCAACGACACCCAATATAAGTCGGTCAAAACTTTAATACATATGCTGGCAGGAGCCGCAGGGCGAAATGCCAATTTATTACTCAACGTAGGACCGCTTCCCAATGGAGCATTACAACCCGAAAACATTGACACATTAACCGCAATCGGTCATTGGACCCAGCAATATGGATCTTCCCTATTCAACACCAGGGGTAAAATCATCGAGCCCCAGGAATGGGGTGTCGTTACGGGCAACGATCAGGAAGTGTTTGTGCATATCTTAAATCCACCCCACGAGGACTACATATTTTTACCAGGATTTACCACTCCCATCACCACCGCCACCAACTACCAGGGCGAAAAAATTAAATTCACTCAGGTACCGGAAGGAACTTTTATCTATCCCGAATATAAAAAGGGAGAACCTGACTGGATAATCCGCCTGCGCAAAAAATAAAGGGAAATGGCAGTGTCATAATGTAAAATTCTATTAGAAGTATCAAGGAGGCAAATACATTCCCTCCGTAGACACAGCAAAAAAAATCGCTGACGCTTTTGAAGTAAGTCTGGATCACCTAGTTGGTGAAGCATCAATGCCGCCTTTAACAAAAAGACTGTCTCTAGACTTCAGGAAATTCAAAATATGGACTCCAAGTCTAAAGACAACCTTTTTAATAT
>JAGQWV010000731.1 GCA_020437045.1 Saprospiraceae bacterium
TAATAAGATTTTTGATGAGGTCCGAGGCGCAAAACGCAGATGTAGCCGTAGCTACAGCGAGACTTTGCAACGAAGGAAATCGCAAAAAGATATTTAAATTAACAGCAATAATCGATGCGAACATCTACTAACAAGCCCAATGATCTTTATTTAAATTATAGACCGGATAGATGAGATATAGCGATTGAAGCAAAAGTCAGGGCCAGAAAAAATCCAGCCATGTCCGTGACGGTCGTTAAAATGGGTCCCGATGCTAAAGCCGGATCAATGCCTCTATGTTTTAATAAAAGGGGAACAGTACCTCCAAGAGAAACGGCAACTATGGTATTGATGGCCAAAGCTCCACCTACGACCAGCCCTAGCATCAGACTTCCTTTCCAGACGAAAGCGGCTAGACCTATGAGCAGACCCAAAGTCAGTCCATTGATCAGTCCCACACCAATTTCCTGCATCCATACCCGAAGAGCTTCTCCGGATTTAACAGCCCCTATCGACAGTTCACGCATACTCACCGCTACTGCCTGGTTTCCAGAACAACCACTCATATCCGATATGATCGGCAAAAATACCGCTAGTGCAATGACGGAGCTAAGCGTATCCTGATGAAAAGCGATGACACTGGCTGCAATCAAATTGAGCAGAATATTAATGGAGAGCCAGGAAAGGCGGTTCTTGGCCCTTTGCAGAAGGGGCATGGTTCGCAATTCTTCACCACCCACGATACCCTGGCTTTCCAGGTGTTCATAGGATGCCTGATCGGCTAAGGCTTCCAAAACATCCTTTCTCAGCACGACACCGTGCATCTTGTGATGGGCATCAACCACCGGAACACCATAAAAATCATGGGTATGAAAAAAATCAATCAGAAGATCGAGCTGATAATCCATGGGCACCGTAATGACGTCAGGTATGATGATCTCCGATATTGGGGTACCATAATCGGACATTAGCAAGTCCTGAATTTGCAGTACTCCGGAAAAAGTACCATCCAACTTGTTAATGTACAGGTACTTTATATGCAATTTGGCATATTCTTCCTTTCGCCTCCTCAATTCGTCGATCACCTGACCCACTTTCATATTTACCGGAAAGGATAGATATTCGGTAATCATCAAGCCACCTGCTGTATCGGGGTCAAAATCGATCAATCTCCGTACATCAGCTGCCTCTTCAGGATCCATGAAGGATAAGATGGCCTCGGCTTCATCAGATTCCAATTCCCATAGGATATCTGTCTGTTCATCACTTGGCATTTCATTTAGGATAGCCGCAGCGTCAGCGGCTTCCATATCCTCAACAATTTCTGCTGCTTGCTGCTCGGGAAGCTCTTCCATCAGGGAAGCAGCATTTTCCGGAGTCAGACGGATCAGGAGCTCAGTTTGCTCATCCCTTTTCAAGTGACTCATTAAATGCACAACCTCATGCGAATTAAGCCCCTCGATGAAAGCAACCAATTCATCACTTTTATCTTCAAGCAGGAGTCTTTCTAATCGGTGCAATGGACTCTCTTCAACCATATCTGTCATTTGGCGATCTTTTTGATTTCCGATTTTTCAAAGGTAGCATAACCTACCCAAGATAAACAAGCGGACCCACACAATTGGTTGCAAAGATTATAGGGGAAAAATCAAATGGAATGCTGTTGCTTCTCGATAGGCAGAATGCTGTATTAGAGAAGATCAATGATTAAAATTCCGTCGAGAAAAAATAGTTGGTACGCTGTCCCTGCTCCCAAACCAAACGGTCTTGCACTTGTCTTGTGGAAAGGATTTTCAGGTTTTTAAAGTGGGAATCAACCAACTTCGCTGTAGTGTCTGACCGCTGCCAGGTCAAGGATTTCAATCTTACTGCCCTTGACATCGATTATTTCATCATCACGGAATTGCTTGAGAATCCGGATCACACTTTCTTTGGATAGGGCTGTCATGTCAGCCAGATCCTTACGACTGATATCGATCCTGAATGGATTGGTGCCATAAATGTTATCATGTAGATACAACAAGGCGTCGGCAATCCTTCCAGGCATCTGTTTTTGGGTCAAACTGACAATCTTTTTCAATGCATCGATCTTCTTGATATTCTCAGCCTTAAGACTTTGGTTGGCAAAAGCGGGGTTACGATTCATAATCTCCAGGTAAAGATGAATATCAACAAAGCAAGCGGTAGAGCGCGTAATGGCAGCGATAGAAGTATGGTGTTTAAAATCAGTATACATCCCCGGTCCAATAAAAAAGTCACTACCCTTTATTAATTGAAGGATAAGGTTATGACCATTAATGCCTTCCAAATAGATCTTTGCCAAACCTGAATAGAACGACAATAAGTGTGTCATTGAAGAACCTTGCTTGACAATTATTTCGCCAGGGTTATAATTAACAATATTTTTATTCTGATCAAGTAACTCTAATTCATCATGAGTTAAATAAGAGAATGGGAAATTTTTTGCCAAACAATGAATACAATCGCAATCGACCCTATGCTGAGACAACATTTTAGCTGTGTTTAGTTCTCAATCGAAATCAAGGTCGAGATTAGCACATTATACGTTGATCATCCATGATAAAAATCATGAAGCCAAGTGCTTTATATCACTTGGAAATACTTTCGCAAAGAGCCTTTAACATGTAGTTTTGAAATACAAAATGGTTATGCCATTATTAAATCTGAAATTATTATGAAAAAGAAAATTTTATCGGGCAGTCTGATTATTTTTCTGATCATCAGCATTTCAACTTTTACCTCCTGTGAATACGAATTTATAGAACCTGAACAGGTCGTTATTCCGGATGTGATAAGTTTCAGTGATGATATTCAACCCATATTCAATAGTGGTTGTAACATCAGTGGATGTCATGCTGCCGGCTTCTCCATTCTCGATTTATCTCCCGCCAATGCTTATAATGAATTAATCGGCAAGGGACTAATCAATGTGGATGTACCAGACCAAAGTGAAATCTATTTAAAACTAACCGACTCGAGAGGCACGCATAAAGACCGATCTACACCTGGCGAACAGGCATTAATTCTCGAATGGATAGTTAAAGGAGCAAAAAATAATTAAGAGATGAGAAATACAATATCATTGCTTAAACGATCTATTCTTTTCATCCTGGTTCTCTTTACTTTTCAGTCAATATGGGCTCAGGAAGAAAAAAAGGAAGATCTGCCGGTTCGATCACCATACGAAGCAGTAATGTTGGTTGATTTTCCAACGACCAAAACTCCGGCAAAAGGAGCTTTTGAAATACACATTCATCACCGCTTCGGAACCTTTGGCAGTGGCACCGGGGATCTACTGGGAATATATGCTCCGGCAAATATCCGAATGGGACTTAACTATGGTATAACCGACCGTATAGCTATCGGATTTGGAACGGAAAAAAACCATAAAATGCAAGAATTCATTTTTGCTTATCGTCTTTTAAACCAGACCAGATCCGGGAAAATACCGGTAGCCGTAATGTACTATGGTAATGCCGTCATAGATGCGAGAGCCAAAGAGGTCTTTGGCGTAAATTATAAGGGATCAAACAGACTATCGTATTTTAATCAACTGATTGTCTCCAGAAAATTTTCCAGTTCCTTCACCTTACATACAGCCTTGAGTTTTTCTCATTTCAATGCTGTTGATTCCCTTCTTGAACATGACAAAATTGCATTGCATTTCGGAGGCCGATTAAAATTATGGAGCGACAATTCTCTGGTATTTGAATATACTCAACCACTAAAACCCAACAATTTTGCCGAGCATGTCGAATTAACCAATCCACCTAAACCTGGATTATCGCTTGGCCTGGAACTGGGTACCAGCACACACGCTTTTGAAATTTTTGTAAGTAATTATCAGGAGATCATACCGCAACAGAATGTATCCTTCAATCAGAACGACTTTTTTGATGGAGGTGCCTTAATTGGATTTAATATCACGGTGCGAATATAGTGGCCATCTCAAAAAAAAGAACGAGCACTTTTTTCTATATTAGAAAACAAAAGGTATAAAAATGAGTAAGCTAAAAAATTCGAGACGTGATTTTTTTAATCGATTTTTGAATGTTGCCGAAGATCGCAGTCCCGACAACAAAAGCAACGTTGAACCGGAAAAAATCAAAATGTTAACGCCGGATGGAAAACTCGTAGAAGTAGATAGTACTTCCATTGTTCCGAAAAAGAAGACGTCCACAAATGCAGAAATTTTAGCCTGGACCAAGGCCGTAAAAAAGTAATCAATTTTTGATTAAGATATAACTTCATTAAAAATGGAAAACTCAAAAGATCACCCCAGGCGGGACTTCATCAAGCTGACTGTTGCCGCCGCCTGCGGAAGTGCGATCTGCTCGTGTAAAACCAATAACGAATCAACTTTGACCGCGGCGGATGAAGAGACCATGCAACTACTGGCTCCGGACGGATCGCTGGTGGAAGTTTTAAAGTCGCAGATTACTCCGCTTCCGGATTCGGAATTAGTGACTGGCATGCAAGCTCGTCATGGAATACCAGGAAAGAAATTTGTGATGGTTATTGACCTGGCCCGATGTAAAAATGCCAGAGCCTGTGTATCCGCTTGTCAAAAAATGCACTACCAGCCAGAAGACAAAGAATGGCTTCAGGTTAAATTAATGAAGGACAGTGAAAATACTGCACCATATTGGTTTCCAAAAACCTGCTTTCACTGTGATAATCCTCCATGTGTAAAAGTTTGTCCGGTAGATGCCACATTTAAAAGAGAAGACGGATTAGTACTGATTGACAACGAAAGGTGCATTGGATGTAAATTTTGTATGGCTGCCTGTCCATATTCTACCAGGGTGTTCAACTGGGAAGAACCAGATCAATCAGAAGAAATTTCAATGTGTCATTCATCGCCAGAGACCAGCGTTCCCAGCAAAGTGGGTACCGTCGATAAATGTGATTTCTGCCCGGATATGGCCAGAAGAGGAGAATTGCCCGATTGTGTCACTGCATGTCCAAACGGCGTATTCTACTTTGGAGATGCTAACGAAGACACGGTATCTAACGGAACGGATACCGTAAGATTTAAAAAACTGCTGGAAGACAGAGGGGCCTATCGATACCTGGAAGAACTGGGAACGGAACCGCGGGTATATTACTTACCACCGACGGACCGGATGTTCCCCTATGAGCGGGGACTGGATGGCCTATCTGATGAGAAGAAGGCACTTTACGATGATATTCTTTAAAACATTTACCCATGGAAATTTCATCTTTTGATAAACTGCTACAAAAATTTAAATATCCTCTCTCAAAAGTGAGCCGGTCATGGTTGATGCTATTTGGTGCCATGCTACTCCTGGTTTTTTTTGGATTGATCGCCCTGGTACAACAAATCATTCACGGGCATATTGTGACGGGTATGAGGGATCATGTGGTCTGGGGATTATTTATCATCAATTTTATTTTCTTTTTAGGAATTGGTTATTCCGGGGCTATTCTTGGGTCGGTATTCCACCTCACCAGAATCCGTTGGTCAAAGCCCCTACACCATTTTACCGAACTTTTTGCTGTGACAGGATTAATTGTTGGTCCGATATTTATCTTTCTATGCATTGGTCGATTAGATCGGATCTTCTATATATTCCAATATGCGCGAATTCAGAGCCCGATCACCTGGGATGTAATCGCTATCATGACTAATTTGATCTTTATCGCCACTTACCTCTATATTGCACATATTCGTGATTTTGCGAAATTAAGGGATAGCAAAGTACTGGACATTCCCAATTGGAAAAGAAAGTTCATCAAAGCTCTTTCTCTGGGATATTCCGGTAAACCAGAACAGATAAAGATTTTAAATCAGTCGCAAAACATTTTAGCCGTTACTATCTTATTCACCGCCATCCTGGCTGATTCACTTTTAGCCTGGTTATTTGGTATGAGCCTCCGGCCTGGTTGGCACAGTACTCTTTTTGCTCCAGAATTTATTTTAGTGGCACTATATTCAGGTGTGGCAATGTTGATCCTGATGATGTGGATTTACCGTCAGCAGTATTCACTCAATGAAGTGGTCACCGATCAGCATTTTTATGTAATGGGTTTCGCCCTGCTGATTCTGTGTTTCGGTTTTGCATACTTTACGCTCAGTGAATATATCACCGAGTGGTATAATGTCAGTGAAACCCATGGACGATGGATTGAAAAATTCCTCGATTTCCACGAATATGGATTGATGTCCCTTCTTACCATCGCTTTTGGTATTCTGATACCCATAGTTGTTTTGGTAGTTCCTAAATTCAGGACGCCAGGGAGCATTACAGTGGTAGCTATCTTGGTTTTGATTGGCCTTTATTTAAAAAGATATCTTATCATAGTGCCTACTTTGGAAACACCATTTGTACCAATTCAGGATTTGAGACCAGAATATGTACACTATCATGCAACCTGGGTAGAATGGGCCCTAACAGGAGCTGGATTTGGTCTATTTGTTTTGATCATTATGATACTTAATTTATTCGCGCCAGCGATTCCTGTGGCTGATTTAGAGCACGATGATGAAATCATTGTTCCTAAACCGTTTTACGAGACCTTAAAATAATAAGCAATGTTAAAAATCAATAAAAATATCAGGCCGGAATTTTCATTGCATCTACTTGTATTTATAATTGTAAACATCTGGGCAGGTCAATTATTAGCACAAGACCGGGTCTTTATGTATTTGAATTATTATCAGTCAGAAGATGAACAATACATGGTCTGTGAGGTCAAGTACCGCAATGATGAAGGTTTTCAGCAATTGGTTGGTGTTCCCATTGAATTTTACAATAATTCAGATACCGCTTCTAATAAGTTGGGCGAAGTGGTCACGGGTAAAAATGGCAAAGCAAGGTTAGATTTTAAAGAATCTGACATCATTAGGGATGAGGATGGTTTTGCGCACTTCGAATCCACTTTTGCTGGAAACGATGACTACCGTTCGGCAAAAAAAGAACTCGCGACAAAAAGGGTATCATTAGCTATAAGTGGTGAGGTGGAAGATTCGGTGAAAACGCTGACGGTATCCGGGAAAGAAATAGTAAATGGGGATGAAATCGACATCTCCGACACAGATATTAAGGTCTTTGTAAAAAGGACATTCAGTGATTTACCCATTTCTGAAGGTTCCCTGGATGAAGGTTCCTATGCATTCGAATTTCCTAACGATCTGCCAGGTGACTCGCTGGGTGATTTGCAGATCATTGCCCGAATCATAGAACATGACGACTATGGAACTGCTGAAGTAAGGACGAATGAAACCTGGGGCACCCCAGTTTTAATGTCATCCGGTGAAAGGCCGAGAGCCCTTTGGAGCAGAGCTCCGCTTTGGATTATCATTTCGGTGACGCTGGCCTTTACTGCTGCCTGGTATCACTATTTTTTATCGCTTAGTAAATTATTTAAAATTAGGAAACTATAAATCGTTTCAGAACATTATAATAGTGAATTTAATCAGCCTTTTAAAATTGTAACAAAATGAAGAAAATTTTTGCATTATTTCTAGCGGCAGGTTTGTTTGTCATTCTCTCAGGCTTTTACAATGATGGGGATCCCTGGGATGTACCGGCAAAATACAAATCCATGAAAAACCCAACATCTGCAGATGATGGTGATTGTAAAGATGTGGGCAAATCTCTTTACGACAAACATTGCAAATCTTGCCATGGTTCAGAGGGATTTGGTGATGGTAAAAAAGCCGGGGAAATTGATACTCCTATGCCCGACCTTACCACTGATGATTTTAAAAAAGAGGTAGATGGTGTAAAATATTACCAGTCATTTATTGGCCGAAAGGACATGCCTAATTTTGAGAAAAAAATTACAAGCGAAGAAGATCGTTGGTGTGTGATAAATTACATCAACGCACTCTAGAAATTAAATAATATTTTTTTAAAAAAGTGACATATGTCATCAATTGATTGATATATGTCACTTTTTTTTATAACCAAGATCATCTCCATAAAATTTCTATTTAGCCAGTTTTGTCATAGTTTTGTCATAGAAAATAAAAACAATCTATTCGCTAACAATTTAAACCGCACGCCATGCAAACAAAAGTTATACTGTCGGTTTGGTTTTCATTTTTAATGCTATTATTCGCTGCTAGTTGTGTTAAGGAAGGACCACAAGGACCTCCCGGCGCCAACGGTACAGATGGTATAGATGGCGTTGATGGTGTTGATGGACAGGATGGTGCCGAAAAATGTAGTGCCTGTCACTCATCCAATACTGACTTATTTGCCAAACAAGTTCAATATGCCAATTCAATTCACCGAATTGGTGGCAACTTCGAACGCAATGCGACTTCATGTGCAATCTGTCACACCCATGAGGGATTTATCGAAAGACTGGAAACAGGGGCTTTAGCAACTGCCGAAACCGTTGAAAATCCAACACCAATTAATTGCCGGACTTGTCACATGATTCACGAAACTTATGATATATCTGACTACGACTTAAGAACAACAGCACCAGTCGCTCTGATCAATGGTGGCACTGTTGACTTTGGCAAGAGTAATATCTGTATAAATTGTCACCAATCACGACCATATGAAGTTCCGGATATGGCAACTGATAGTACAGCTATCACCAGCTCAAGATGGGGCACGCACCACGGTCCGCAATCAGCACTGGTCTTTGGATTGGGAGGATTTGAAATTCCTGGCTCTGAAGATTACACAAACTCTCCACATAAAGATGTGATTCCGGAAGGATGTGTATCCTGCCACATGGCCACTGCCTTTGGTGATTCCGGAGGAGGACATACATTTAATATGACTTATGAGTCACATGGAGACATGATTGACAACATTATCGCCTGTACTCCATGCCATAGTGATGCTGAAGACTTTAATATCAATGGTGCCCAGGAAGAAATTGAAGGATTACTTGCTGAATTGGAAGAACTGCTACTGGCGGAAGGTGTACTCAACCCGAACACCGGACTTTGGAACACCGGCACGTATCGTACCGAGGTAGCGGGTGCCGCACTTAACTATATCTTTATTGAAGAAGACCGTAGTAAAGGGGTGCACAATTACAATTATGCTAAAGCATTATTAACCAATTCCATTGAATCTTTGAAAAACTAAGTAGATAAATTTTATTACAGCACAGTATTAGTTAGCTGTATTTAGTTCAATCTGTCGTTTGTAAACTGGTTCTATCTTATTTAAGCACAAAGCTCTCACATACTTAATTAACTTTAACTTGTGAGATACTTTATAAGACTTCAATATGATGGGACCAGTTTTTTTGGTTGGCAGAAATTGAAAAATTTTCCCACCGTACAGGGTACTATAGAAAAGGCACTTTCTACCCTACTCCAAAAAACTATATTGATCCATGGCTGCGGAAGGACAGACCGCGGTGTTCACGCACAAGAATATTTCGCCCATGTTGATCTCCCTGTTATAGAAATCTCTTCGCTGCTTTATCGGGTAAATCAACTCCTACCAAATAGTATACGCATCATTAATTTCCACCTTGTACCAGATAATGCACATGCGCAGTTAGATTCCATTTGCCGGACCTATCAGTACCGCATACATACAAAGAAAAATCCCTTTATTTATCCATTTAGTTATTGGTATCAGAAAAATCTGGATTCCAAATTATTGGAAGACGCCAGTCAAATAATTCTGCGTGGTGAGGATTTTCAAAATTTCACTAAAAGTCCGCAGAGGCAAAATTCGACCAAATGTAAAATACATAGAGCCGAATGGGATTTTGAGACCTCAGGTATCCTTGTCTTCACCATCTCAGCCGATCACTTCCTGAAGAGAATGATACGTATCTTAGTAGCCAAAATGTTAGAAATCGCCTCTGGCAACATGAGGCTGGAAGAATTTAGGAATAGCCTCGACAACCAAATTCCGCAGCAGTTTTTTCATATTGCCCCTCCACAGGGATTGCACCTGGTAGAGATTTCCTATCCGGACGGTCTGATACCTGAAATGTAAGGACTCTATCATGCAAAATAACTCATCTAAGATCACCATCAGTGAGGCCTCTGATCAAGCAGCTACCAAAGCAGATTATGAGCGTTAAACCGGGATTATCCGGGATTA
>JAGQWV010000732.1 GCA_020437045.1 Saprospiraceae bacterium
GCCGCAAGTTGACCTCACTGCCAATAGGTTTTACAATAATTGTCCATGAACCTTCAAAGGACGGTTTCTCGTTAATGTGCAACGTTGTTTGTTTGTCAAGAGTACCATCTAATCGCTCGTATAAATTTTCTGTGCCACTTAAAGGACGACCATTGACACCTACAATAAAATTGCCCTCCTGAACTTTCAATCCCGGTTGATCTAATGGACTGGTCAACTCCGGGTTCCAATTTTCTGTAGTATAAATCCGCTTAATCATCCATCCTCCGGATGCTGACTCCAGATCCGCCCCCAGTAAACCTACTTTGCTTTCTCCAACTTTCGGAAAATCGCCACCAAACACAAAACTGTGTCCCACCGACAATTCTCCATTCATCTGGTCAAAAATGTAATTTAAGTCAGCCCGGTGTTGGACAAATGGAATCAGCGGAGCGTAACGTTGATATACTTCATCCCAATTCCGCCCGTGTAATCCAGGGTCATAAAAGAAATCTTTTTCATAGCGCCAGGCCTCCTCAAACATTTGTTTCCATTCAGCAGATCGATTTAATTTCAAATCCAATTTAACTGCTATTGGTTTTAATGTCGCCTTTTCTCCTTTTGTATCCGAGAGGTTCCATTTACCCTGTGTTTGTATAAGAATTTTTTCATGATCGGAAGACACTTCCATTCGACTCACTTTGTCCGCAAATTCTTTAGATTCCCGTTCCTTCAAGGTAAATTTGTGAATGGTCATGCCTCTTTCATTGGGAATTCTCTCGCCAATAAATACAGCTCCTGACGGACCACTGACCACAAATGCATAGTCCCGTGCCGGAATGGGAAGAGGTATAATGCGACGATCAATATTTACGAAGTTTATCTCGACCCTTAATTTCTCTTCTTTCTTACCCGCACTTTCTTTTTTCTTTTCCGTGTCATCAGCTTCTTTTTTATCGGTTTCATCACTGACCTTTTCTTCGTCACTTCTCAATTCAAAGGGAGAAGGGTCTGAAGCATTTAGATTTACCACATAAGCGGCGTACTCCGGCTCGGCGTTCATAGCCGATGTATTTGTCCAACCGGAGCCCAATGCCACATCGGTGCTACCGAGAAAATACAGATGTTTACCATCAAGATCCCAGGTTGCAGAAAATGCATTGGCAAATTCATTAGTCAGGGCTACGGTACTGTCGCTATCTGCAGACCAAACCATAATCTGTTGGAAATTGTTGCTACCTGACTTTGAATAAGCCAACCATCGGCTATCCGGAGACCAGGATAGCCCCATACTACCTCGCTCAATATTCAACCCTCCCAAGCCAATAGTGCGAATGGACCCTTTCTCCATATCCACCAGACGTATGCGCAAATCATCATCCACAAAAGCGATATATTTTTCATCCGGAGACCATTGGGGCTCCCAGATATATTTCGACTCACCCAATGATATATCCGCCATAGTTTTTATTCCATCCTGCGTAGACCGTTTCAATCGATAATTGGCGTGTCCTTCATCTGAAAACCAGGCTATCTGATCTCCGGAAGGCGACCAAATAGGTTTTCGATCAGCCGCCAATGGCGACATGGTAATATTTCTGATATCTCCATACTCCGTAGGAATGGTAAAAATATCGCCTCTGGCTTCCATGAGGACTCGTTTTCCCTTGGCTGACAAGGACACAAACTGGACATCATCAGTAACATCTTCCCATTGTTCTTCTGACCAGGGAAAATCTCCAGAAACATGAATATTAAGGGTGGTTACCTTTTCAGAAGGGAGGTGAAAAAGATGCAGTCTACCTTCTCGCTCAAAGATCAATTGTTCACCTCTCCCCGCTAGCCATTTCACATCCGCTCCATCAAAGGTTGTCAGTTGATGAAGCGCACCGTCGCCCACCTGAAAAGACCAAATATTGGCAACTCCCCCCTGCCGGTCAGATAGAAAATAAATTTTATCATCTAGCCAGACCGGTTGAATGTCTATCGTATGCTCATTGGGAATGAATACTTCCGATTCATTTTGCAGGTTTAGGACGACCAACGGGGTATTTTGACCTCCACGATATCCCCGAAACTCAGATTCCCATCTGGACACTACATCGACAACGATGGAGGAGCCATCCGGTGAATAACTGGCACTGACACCCCGGAGCGAGGTAACCAACTGAGCATTACCCCCATCTTTAGAGATTTTCCAAAGGCGTTGTGAGGGTTTCGGAGCATAATCTCGTCCAGAGGCATAGATAATCTCTGTACCATCCGGAGACCATGCAACCACAGTTGCACCGGCTGGATGCCAGGTCAACCGTTTGGGTGTCCCTCCGCCAATGGATACAACATATACGGCACTATTTCCTTCACGATTGGAAGTAAAAGCGACCAATGATCCATCCGGAGAAATCACCGGATTACTTTCAACAGCGGGAGTTGCTGTAATTCTAGTTACCTTATCACCATTAAGATCCGATAGCCAAATATCACTACCATAGGTAAAAGCGATAGTACGGACACCCAGAGAAGGTTGCCTCAACAGCCTTGTTTCCTGGGCCATCAATTGCAGAATACTAAAAAGGGTCAGACCGATGAAAGCAATAAATCTTAAGATCATTAACTATTAAATTTTGACTTGTGGATACGGTGAGGAGGCTATATTTTAATATACTGTCGCAATATGCAAATTTTTTCAGACTGCTTCCGTCAATTGCCTGTAATTCAGTGTATAGAGAATCCAAGCAATTCCCCTATGTTATTTCAAGTGTTTTAAGCACTCGGACAGCATTGCCTCCGATGA
>JAGQWV010000733.1 GCA_020437045.1 Saprospiraceae bacterium
GTTTTGTCGTATAAGTAAATGTACAGAGGAGCGCCGTAATTTTTTACTAGGACAAGGCACAGAACGCAGGCATAGCGGTGTTCTGTCGAGGCTCTGGAACGCAGGCATAGTGAAAAAGTACAAGCTAGTCTGTGTAGTTATTTATGCGACGAAATACTAGTTCTGTGGATGCTCAAAAGGGAAAGAAGAGCCAAAAAAAAGGGGCCAACAATTGACCCCTTATTTTTCCTAATTTTTCTTAGCGAGACGTTCGATTGTGAGCGTATCCTCTTTGTTGAATCTGGGCTTCACTTTCTTGGCATAACATACTGCGAGGTATTCCTGTAAGATCATTTCTTTATTGCGAAAGGACCAAACTTGCTCGTAATACTTTGTACCACTGTTGCAAAGCCAGTGACGATAATCATCAAAATCTTTAATCTCTTTTGAGGGAATAACTAAGGGCATAACGGGTATATTTAGATTAGGTAAAACGGGTTTGTCACTCTCTAAGATAAATCATTCACTTGAAGTCTGCAAGCTTTTAACAATTATTAAGAAGTTGCGTTAAATGCTCATGCACCATTATATATGATTGATTTTTAGTAAGTTACTGGATTGGTTCATGAAAATGTTTAAAGGCCATTTATTTACACATGTCAGGAAATTTGAATTTTTTCGGACTATCATCCATTATTTTTTTTTGTGACCAGGTATTTAAAAAGTTAACATGGATCCTAGCTTTAGAAAGTACCAGCTTCGGCATTTTCGTTGCTTTTTCCTCCAGTTGTAGAGATGTAAGTTGCTGATAGTCATTGTTTTAAAGGGTATAGGTAAACCTGCTTTTCGGCTAAGATTTACTTTTTAGCCTGGAGTTTATAGTTATAGATGTGCTTGCCATTGCGATAAGGGTTTAAGCCTATGATCCTGGAATCTCGAATTTGATTTTAAGGTCAGCAGTCTGCTTTTCTTTATATTTAAGTGCCATTATACTGCATGTATACTTATACACAAAACAACAAAGATGCAATCGGAAATCTTAAGACATAATGATACACTGCTCACTCAACATACACGAAGATATCAGTTCCTAAAAGACGAGCTGGAACACAATGGAGTCGATGTAGATATAATTCTGCAGAAGTTGACAGAATTTCAAATAGCCATTCCCAGTTGGGCATTAGGCACCGGAGGCACCCGGTTTGGCAGATTTCCTGGTGGAGGAGAACCTCGAAATCTGGAAGAAAAAATTGCAGATGTAGGATTGTTACATAGTTTAAATCGAAGTAGTGGGGCCATTTCTCTGCATATCCCGTGGGATATTCCGGAAGATGCCCAGGCTATCCGGGATCTAGCTGCCTCATATGATCTTAAGTTCGATGCGGTGAACTCCAATACGTTTCAGGATCAGCGGGATCAGGAGTTTTCTTATAAATTTGGTAGTCTGCAACATGTGGATTCACAAGTCCGGAAACAGGCTATTGATCACAATATAGAGGTGATCCGGCATGGAATCGAGTTGGGCTCGAAATCGCTGACGGTGTGGTTGTCCGATGGATCTTGTTTCCCGGGCCAGCTTAATTTTCGAAAAGCCTTCGAAAATACGCTCAAATCACTGGAAGAAATCTATAAGACTCTTCCTTCCGACTGGAAAATGTTTGTAGAATACAAAGCTTATGAACCCAATTTTTATAGCATGACGGTTGGCGACTGGGGGCAATCATTATTATATGCCAATAAACTGGGTAACAAAGCGTATACTTTGGTTGATCTTGGCCATCACTTGCCAAATGCGAATATTGAACAAATTGTTTCACTACTATTGATGGAAGGTAAGTTGGGCGGATTTCATTTTAATGATAGTAAATATGGAGATGACGATCTGACGGTGGGTAGTATAAAACCGTACCAATTGTTTCTGATTTTTAATGAATTAGTCAGCGGTATGGACGAGAAAGGATTAAATCATGCCACCGATCTGGGATGGATGATCGATGCCAGTCATAATGTTAAAGACCCCTTGGAAGATCTCCTTCAATCGGTCGAGGCCATTAAAATTGCCTATGCTCAGAGTCTATTAATCGATCGCAAGACCTTGAATTACGCTCAATTAAATAGTGATGTAACCCTATGCCAGGAGATTTTGCAAGAGGCCTATCGCACCGATGTTAGACCGTTAGTGGCTGAGTCAAGAAAACGAGCAGGAGGAGCCCTCGAACCTATAAAATTGTTTAGAGATAAAATGGTGCGTCAGCAATTAATCGATGTCAGGGGATCTAAGGTTATGGCCACGGGGCTCTAGATTTCTGATTTCTGATTGAGCCTGAACAAATGCCAGGGCACCTCATGATAGATTGATGGGTGATAGCATCGGGTCGAGGGGAGCGAAAAGCAAAAGTGACTACAGTCTAATATGCTTCACTTAGGGGCAGGCATTTCAGATGTACAATTTCTGGATTTCGTCATCTTCCTCTTTTCATTCAATAACAAAAGTGCTGCCATCCGCGATTTCGAAATTAATATTGACTTGTAGAGGAGTTTCGGAGGCAGTGAAGAATACGTTACCATCGGAAAAGAAAGAAGCATCAAAAACATTTTGAACTAAACCTCGTGGGCCTGCATTTTCCACTACCAGTTCTCCGTGATTAGTAATCACCCCTTGATTTACAATGCCATCAAATGCATCCAAATTCAGGATTTGAATGGTGCCGGTGGGATGATTAATTAAAGTGGGGAAAGATGAAATATTTAATTTGATACCTGTCTGAACAGACAAGCCCAGATCAACAGCATTGTCGATTAACAGGTTAGCACTGTTTTCAAAAACACCATTTATGCTTACTGCTGTTCCACTAAAGGTCTGTATGTTGATAATGTTTTCATTGATCAATTTCCCGTCGATCAGAATAGGATTTCCCGGAAGTGCGGTCATTTGCAAATTACCCCGATTAATCACTAGTGAAGAAGCTCCTGAAACATCAAGACCGGTACATTGCAAAGAGGGTAGATTTAGACTGTCTATGTGGATTTCACCAAAGGTTTCATTGGTGAGCATTCCATTATGGACCCGAACACCAACCGCCCGGATAGCAATATTTGAAGTGTTTAGATGACTGACTCGGATGATCCCATTATTGACCAGGGTGTCATAGGTTTCCAGCCCGGTGCGGCTTAGATTTTTTAGTATGATTTGACTTTTATCAACAGCATCTCCTTCGAAAGATACCGGTCCGGCAGCATAGATTCCCACTTCGGTATCAGTATCGTCGATCAATATAGTGCCAGTCGGTTTCACCGTCAATTCACCGAAACTGGTAACGAATATACCTCTCAGGAGTGCTCGGGACACGATAAGACTATCTCTTACAATGATTTTTCCTCCATTTTGGATACCCCAATCTGTCGTTAGTCCTGCATTGACCTCAAGAACAGCGTAATCCATACCCGCGGCCCCAATAAATAAAGACTTATCGGAGTCCAAAATGCTTATTGAATTAATAATGGCCTTATAACCATCGGGAATTAGAATATTATCCACCCCTCTATCACCGATCCAAACGGAATCCCCTGCGCCCGGAGTACAATTACAACTACTCATACCGGTATTATCATAGGTCCAATTATTCTTATCTGTCCAG
>JAGQWV010000734.1 GCA_020437045.1 Saprospiraceae bacterium
GAAGGTAGATTCGGCGCTACATGTCATTTTCTTCTCTCAAACGCCGAAGGTAGATTCGGCACTACCGTTTTATTTTCTTGTCATAAACGCCGAATGTAGATTCAGCGCTACCGTTTTTTTTTCTTATCTCAAAACGCCCGAATGTAGATTCGAGGCTACTTTTTCCCACCGACTCCTTACTCTGCCCTTCGCTCCACGTAATCCGCAATTCAACTTAACATAATTTTATAATCCGAAGTTTGATCCTCGCCGGGATCCTTCTTATATTTCACCTTATGGCAAAAAATTACCTTATAGTCTTCCCTATTTTAATGATCTTGGTTACTGAGATAGCTTACGCCCAGGATCTTATGCGAGAACATTTAAATACGGATACTAACGTAAGAAGTTATTTGGCGCTGGGCGATTCCTATACCATAGGTGAAAGTGTACCACCAGAAGATCGCTATCCTGTACAATTAGTCAACCGATTGCGCCAGGGAGGTATCGCGTTGGAGGACCCAGTAATTATCGCAACCACCGGGTGGACTACCGATGATCTGGACTGCGAAATAAAAGCTTCCGGCTTTGATCGTGATACGTTTGATTTCGTGTCTCTACTAATTGGAGTCAATGATCAATATCAAAACAAACCTTTTGAAAACTACTATTTTAATTTTGCCAAGCTCTTATTACGAGCGGTGGAATTAGCCGGAAATGTAAAAGAGCATGTAGTTGTCATATCGATTCCGGATTATGCATTCACTCCCTTTGGGCAAAACAGGGATGCGGGCAAAATCTCAGAAGAACTTGACAGATATAATCAGGTAAATAAGCAAGTTGCGGACTATTATGGTATCTCTTATTTTGACATTACCCCAATATCGAGACAAGGACTACAACATCCGGAGTTGGTGGCTACGGATGGTCTTCATCCTTCGGGTAAAATGTATGCACTTTGGGTAGACCTGATGCTCAAAGATATTATGGAAGAACTCCGATAGAGACCAAAAAGAAGAATCTATGAAATTACTATTTCCGGGTATTTTTATCTGCCTCGCTCTGACTACGAACGCCCAAGATAAGACATGGTTTACCCATCATTTTGTTACTACTGATTTGCCAACTGAAGCCTGGTTAAGATTTGGTACGCCGGCCGTTGCTGACTTTGATCAGGATGGGGATCAGGATTTTGTGCTATCGATTACCAAGGGGCCGGTATTTCTGTTTGAATACATAAGCAAGGACGAATGGGTACAGCACGAAATTGGTCAAATACCTACAGCTCAGTTGGGTGGAGGAGCTTACGATGTGGATAGCGATGGATGGCCTGATTTGGTGGCCGGAGGGTATTGGTTTAAAAATGGTGGTAAAAACCACCCTATGACATTCCAAAGATTTGTCTATGATGAAGATATTGACCGGGAAATTCATGACCTGATCTTCGCGGATATGAATAATGATGGCCATCAGGATGTGGTCGTTTTGGGCGATGCGGAAGGGTGTTTTTGGTATTCGATTCCTGCCGATCCACAAAATGCGGTTAAATGGCCCCGGCATACCATCAGTTTGGATGTGCTCAATAACAAGACCGATATCCATGGAGGTTTCTTTCCTGGCGGGATTGGCGATATTGATGGAGATGGAGATCCGGATGTGGTTTTGCCAGGGAGATGGATGCGTAACGAAGGGGATGGAATTGTCTGGACGCAACAATTCTTACCTTTTGGCAGTATCGGATACTGGGGACTGTCCTGCCGGAGTTGGATCACCGATCTGGATGGTGACGGAGACCAGGATATCGTGATGGTGGGTGGAGATCAGGTAGACTCAAGAGGAGCCTGGCTGGAAAATGATGGAAAAGAAAATCCCAATTTTACAGTGCATTTACTTCCTTTGAAAGCGGAGGGACGACGAGGATCTTTCCATTCTCTTTGGGTAGCTGATTTTGATTTGGACGGAGATGAGGATATTTTTACCATTGAACAGGAAGATGCCGCTATATTACCTGAAGGTGCCAAAATCAGGGCTTTTGTCTGGGAGAATATCGATGGAAAGGGGGCACATTTTGAGGAACGGATTGTACTGGACCAGCATACAGGAGGACATGACATACAGTTTGCCGATGTCGATGGCGACGGAGATCTTGATGCCTATTACAAAATTTGGCGAACGCTCACTACTAATGGTATCGGCGGCAAAACACATGTGGATTATCTAGAGAATAAGGCGAAATAATCCGGATTATTTTTTCTTTGGCCGGATAAGCCCCTCCTGGGCAACCGAAGCTACCAGCGAACCATCCCGACTAAATATACTGCCACGGGTAAAACCTCTCGCATTGCTGGCACTGGGACTATCCACCTCATAAAGCAACCAGTCATTCATGTTGAAGGGCCGGTGAAACCACATCGCATGATCAAGACTGGCCAGCTGCACCTGATAAATTTGTATTTCGTCCTGGTGGGGTTGAATAGCCGTGGTTAAGAGATTGTAATCCGATGCATATGCCAGTATTCGTTGGTGTAAGGCAAGATCGTCCGGGAGTTCGCCTTTCGCCCGAAACCAGATATGACGAATAGGATCCCGCTTTTCGGGAAGAATAAAATCAAACGGATCAACCGGACGAAATTCAATGGGACGCGGACGTAGGAATCTCTTAAAACTTTCCGGAAGCCGGTCAGAAAATTGACTCAGCAGATCCTGGTCTGATTGTAAATCATCCGGAGGTATAATTTCCGGCATCGGAATCTGGTGCTCCAGACCTTCCTGCTTGAGCTGAAACGATACCGCCATGATAAAGATATCCTTACCATTCTGTATGGCTTTTACCCGCCGGGTGGTAAAAGAACCACCGTCACGTACCTGATCTACCATGTAAATAATCGGATGTTGCAGGTCTCCCGGCAGGATAAAATAGGCATGCATACTATGGGCAATTCGGTCCTCAGGTGTCGTTAACATTGCCGCATGCAGTGCCTGGGAAAGCACCTGACCTCCAAACACATGATGGGCACCAATGTCATGATTAGTACCCCTAAATATGTTTACTTCGATCTGCTCCAGATCCAGTGCTTTACAAAGTTCAGAAACATCAACTATTTGCATGCCACAAAGGTACCCAGATGATTTGATAAAAAAGGCACCGTCAGCCTGGTTGTCCGAATTGAATTCAAAATACTACCGAAGGAAAAGAAACACTCGACCGGGTGTAGTAATCACAGTTTTCCCGAACGACAATATCTAATGGTAGGTATTGAATCGGAGATACTTCCTGTCGCAGGATTAGATGGTTTACCAAATTAATTACCCCCAGATAACCCTGTAACGAGGGGTTCTGATTGATTAAGAAATTGATTTTATTGGATTTCAGATTATGAATATTGGGAGAAACCAGGTCAAATCCAACGATCACCAGATTTTCAAAATATTTTTGTTCCACCGCATCCAGTAATTTATACGCCCGGGAATTGGTTACAAAAACCCCGGTAAGATCGGGGTGCTCCTCCAAAATCTCCAGAAACCTCTGATTCAGGGCTTTGCGATCGTTAAAATGTTCGAAATTCTCACTAATTACATTGATACACTTTCCTTCAATCGTTGTAAAATAGCTGCGGAATCCCCTTTCCTTATCTACCAGGTGTTGAGCATTGGCCGGCCCGGGATCTAAATTGAGTAACAAAACGGTGGCTTTTCGTTTCATACCAAAATTGAGTAACCTTGCGGCAATAACTCCGCTCTGATAAGAATCTTGCCCGATGTAGCATAGGGCCTTGGATTTTGGTACCTGCGTATTGATAATGGCGACGGGAATCGAGCGTTTATGACATTGCTGAATAAAATCGATGCCTTGCTTAAGAAATAACGGAGCCACCAGAACCCCATCAGGTCGACTATCAAGTATTTCCCTGGCCAACTGAGCAAAAATCTCCGGATCACTCTGGTCTCCAAAGAAGGCATCGATGGTCACTCCGTAGTGCTGAGTAGCCTCCTGAGCCCTCTCGATACCTTGATACAGTTGGTGCCAATAAGGGTCGTTTTGCTCGAAAATCAGTGCGGCAATCCGATGTACTTTATTGTATGCTAATGTACTAGCAATGATATTTCGCTTATAACCCATCTCTATCATCACCTTCTCCACATGTTCCTTGACTCTTGGAGCTACATTTCCCCGATTATGAATGACCCGGTCTACCGTTCCTGTTGAAACACCGGCTCTTTCTGCAATGTCTTTGATTCTAACTCTCACGTAATATTATTGGTTGGCAGCCGTTCGGGGTTATTTTGTCCAATTTTACCAAAAATATCAAAGTTTTTGTCGAATGTGTGCGCACACAAAATGAAATATTAACTATATTTCGATCACCTTAAGATACTCTCTTGAGAAAATCTACATTTGTGCTTTGAGAATCGTTATATACAATATGTTGTCAAAATGACTTCAATTGAGATCTCGTAAGAGCACTACCTTTCCCATGAAAGTATCGGGATCTATCAAATTTGGCTTTTAGCAAGGATGTGTGAAATCTACAAACCATAAAATTCTACTTTATGAAAAAAAGCTATGTACTTTCTTTATTAATGGTCCTTTTTGGCGCTGCCTATTCCATAGCGCAGACCGTGACGGGGACCGTGACCGATATCGACGGTGAACCGTTGATTGGTGTCAACATTTTAGAAGCGGGAACTACCAATGGTACCGTCACCGACATCGATGGCTCCTATACTATCGAGTTGACGACTACTGACCCCGTCCTCCAGATATCCTATACAGGATTCGCTACGCAGTCCGTGGAAGTTCAAGGACTTTCCGTGGTCGATGTAGTCCTGAAGCAAGGTGTACAGTTGGATGAGGTGGTAGTAACTGCGTTAGGTATCTCCCGGGAGAAAAAAGCCTTGAGCTATTCAGCACAAGGGGTTAGCTCCGACGAGATGAAACAAGCCCGTTCTCCAAACGTGCTAAACACACTTTCTGGTAAGGTGGCCGGTCTTAGTATTACCGGTAGCGGCCAGGGTGTGGGTGGTGACTCTAAAGTAATACTTAGAGGTAACCGATCCATCAGCGGTAGTAGTGAACCACTCTATATCGTGGATGGTATCGTCATGAATGGAGACATCAGCAACCTGAGTCCGGACGATATTCAGGAAATTTCCGTACTGAAAGGTGCCAACGCAGCCGCTCTTTACGGTAGCCGGGCCAACAACGGTGCTATTGTTGTGACGACTAAATCCGGAAAAGGTGCTCCTAATGGCGTGACCACTTCATTGGGTATCACATTTCAGGCAGAGACACCTATTCACCTGTTGAAATTTCAAAATGAATATGGACAGGGATCTGCCGGTTCTTATTCTCCGGTAGCTACTACTTCCTGGGGTCCGAAAATGACCGGACAACAAGTAGACCATTGGTCAATAGACCCTAACTACCCCCTGTATGGTAAAACGTATGCTCTTGAGGCTCAACCGGACAACATTACGGATTTTTTCCGTACCGGACATACGGTGGCTACCAACCTGGGTGTAAACATCAAAAGTGATAATTCAAATACCTATTTGTCTTACACCTATACAGATGCAGGAGGAATTGTACCAAGCAATGACTACAACAGTCATAACCTGGGTTTGAGAGTTACCTCAGAAATTGTACCTAAGATCACCACGGATATGAAGATCAACTATATCCGCGATGATTTTGCCAACGTTTTGGATGGTGGTGAAGGTTACACCAACCCCATGCGATACCTCTATATCTTACCGCGAAACATTCGTACCGAAGATGTAGCACACTACCAATTTACCAACGCATCGGGTCAAAACCGACAGCACTACTGGCTTCCCCGATTTAACGGTGGTGGTAACCCATATTGGACGATCAATAATATCACTGCTCCTCAATTAAGAGAAAGAGTGACCGGGTTATTATCGCTTAAGTATCAAATCACTAAGGATCTGTCGATTCTTGGCCGGTCTGCTTTAGACAGATCAAATGTTACGAGGGAAAACATTAGATATGTTGACACATACACCACGGCCAATGGAGGACAGTATATAAAAACCTTCAACAATAGTTACGAATGGAACTCCGATTTCCTTGCCAACTATAACAAAGCCATTAGCTCTAACATAACCTTAGACTTGAATTTCGGAGGTAACGTTCGCAAGACTAAATTTGATCAACTTCAAGCGTCAGGAGTTAACTTTAATATCGAGAACCTCTTTGCACTAGGCAATACTGCAGACCCTAGGCCCAGTGAAGGTTCCGCTTCTAATCCATTCTACACGGAGAAAGAGGTGCAATCAATTTATGGATTTGGATCGTTAGGATTCTTTAATGCCTTGTATTTGGAATTTTCCGGACGAAACGACTGGAGTAGTACATTACCAGCCGCCAACCGCTCATACTTCTATCCTTCTTTCGGGGTAACCGCGGTTTTGAGTGATCTGATGACCTTACCCGACTTCTTTTCCTTCTTAAAGTTGAGAGGTTCCTGGGCGGAAGTGGGTAGTGATACCGGTCCTTACCAACTTTCGAGAGGAGCTACCGTCGCTTACGGTACGGTAAGCTTAAGCTCCACTTTACCGAATGCCGATCTTCTGCCGGAAACTACGCAGTCCACGGAGTTTGGTGTGGATGCAAGATTTTTGAACAACCGTTTGAGATTAGACTTTACCTATTACAAGACCAATACTTTTGATCAGTTATTTTCCATTGCGACTCCGGTGGCTTCCGGAATTGCTTCACGATTCCTGAATGGAGCTGACATTCAGAATAAAGGTGTAGAATTCGTCATCGGTGCTACGCCAGTTTCCAATAGCAAGTTGACCTGGGATATCGATTTTAACTTTGCGAAAAACAACAGTGAAGTACTGGAATTGGCTGAAGGTCTGACCACGTTGAACTTAGGATCGACCACAGGATTTATGACTCAATATCGGGTTACCGTTGGTCAGCCTTTTGGAGAAATTTATTCCCGTGGTTTCCAGAGAGATGCCCAAGGACGTGTACTGGTTAACGCCGAAGGTTTACCATTAGTTACGGCTGGTCTGAATACACCTGTTGCCAACTACAATCCTGATTGGTTAGGTGGTATCAACAACGCCTTCACCTATGGAAACTGGAACTTGAGCTTTTTGATTGACATTCGTCAGGGAGGTACATTCACTTCTAATAGTGATGCTATCCTGGCCGGTGACGGATTCCTTGATTATACTTTGAATGGTCGTGAAGGCGGTTTAGTATTCGGTCAGGATGTATTTGCCGGAGAAACAGCAGTTTTAGAAGATGGAACTCCAAATACCATTGCTACCAATGCAGAAAAACTTTGGAACGTACTGGGAGGTCGTAATGCACCGACGGGAGAAGCATTTGTTAGAGATGCATCTAACGTACGATTAAGAGAATTTATCTTAGGCTACCGAATTCCAAAATTCAAAGCCCGGGTTTCTTTGGTAGGTCGAAATTTATTTTTCATCAGCAACAAAGCTGAGTATGTCGACCCAGAAATTCTGGTTAATACCGGAAGAGTACCTGACGGACAGGAAGGTTTCTCTCTCCCAACGACTCGCTCATTTGGTTTGAATTTAAACATTGACTTCTAAGTAGTTGTTTTTCAAAAAAATTAAGAAATAAACATGAAGAATATATTTTATTTCCTTTTATCCGCTTTACTGATCATCCCGGCTGCTTGTACGGATGATTTTGACCAGATCAACACCGATCCGAAAAACCTGACGGCAGATGCCCTGGGTCAGGGTGAGTTTGGTTTGGTCTTTGGTACGGCCCTATACACACCAGTGATGGTGGGCTTTGCCGACCGGGGATCTTTCCAGCTGTCGCATTCGCTATTTTCCGATATTTATTGCAATTATTTTGCAACTACCGCTCCTAACTTTGATTCAGACAAATTTACCTTGGTGGGTAGATGGTTGAATGGAGCTTATGTGGACTTCTTCAGAGATGCTGCTCCGGCCATTAAGTATGTGGAAGATTATTCTGCTGACAATGGTTATGCAGTGGAAAATGCAATCTCAAAAATTTGGAAAGTTTTCGCTTATCACCGCGTGACTGACTATTGGGGTCCTATTCCCTATACCGAGTTTGGTAATGGTGAGAAAGTGGTCAACTTTACTGCTCAGGACGTGATCTATAAAGATTTCTTCACCACCCTGGACGCCGCTATTTCCGTGTTAAACAGTAATGCCGGTGGCACATCGTTCCTGGGCTCTAACGATGTTGTTTTTAGTGGTAATATTGACAAATGGAGAAAATTTGCCAACAGCCTGAAGTTGAGATTGGCTATGCGCGTACGTTATGTGGATGCTGGCTTGGCAAAAACCAATGCAGAAGCTGCTGTTGCTGCCGGTACAATCGAATCGACAGGAGACAACGCATTTGTCCATACGAGCAATAACTGGAGAAATGGTTATACGACCATCACTCAGTGGGGTGAGTACCGGATGAGTGGTGATATGGAAAGTATCCTCAAGGGATATCAGGATCCACGTATGGCTGATTATTTTGCTCCTGCTGCCGATCCGGATCCAACCGATGATCCGGCTGGCGTAGACTTCCCATGGGAAGGAATGCGTAATGGTCAAAGCAAGGAAGCTAAGCAAGGTATCGCCTTTAACACCATGGCTTCTGATCAATCTACTCCTTACACGACTGCTGAAAGTGCAGGACCGGATTGGCCGTTAATCAGGGCTTCTGAAGTAGCTTTCCTGAAAGCTGAAGGAGCACTGATGGGCTGGAATATGGGTGGCGGAACGGCTCAGTCATTCTATGAAGATGGTATTCGCTTATCTTTTGAAGAAAATAGCCGTGACGCGGTTGACCTCTCTGGTAATGACTATGTAACCAGTGCAAATGTACCGGCTAACATGGATGCCAGTACTCCTCCTGTCTCTACAGTACCGGTAGCCTATGATGCCAGTGGTAGCGAAGAAAAGCAGTTAGAGCAAATCATTACACAAAAGTGGATTGCATTGTATCCGAACAGCGAAGAAGCATGGGCAGAACGCAGAAGAACCGGGTATCCGACCTTATATCCAAGATTGAATACCGATGATCCGGCGATTCCGGTAGATGCTATTCCTGCACGGGTACCTTACACTAGCACAGAATATGATAACAACGCTGATGGTCTCGCTACGGGTATTAGTGCCCTGGGTGGTGCAGACAACGGAGTTACGAAATTATGGTGGGACAAAAAGTAACACCTAAGACGATATGATTACTGAAAAAGTACCAGCAGCAATGTTGGTACTTTTTTTTTGCCCCTCTCGCCTATTTATTAAGTGCTCATTAATAACTAAATCAGTTAATATCCAACCTATGAAAACAACCTAAAAGGGATTAAAATCATTTATACTTTATTTCACCTATTCCGCATAAAAAACTTGGCCCAAATAATTTTTACCCCTAAATTATTCGCCATCTTTATACATTGTAACTAACACATAAATTTATTCCCCAGGTATGAAGTACCTAATATCCACTTATATATTTCTAGGCATTTTATTATTGTCTTGCCAACCGGAAAATCCAAAGACGCTTTTTCAATATATCCCTCATAATAAATCAGGTATCACATTTAAAAATACGCTTAAGGAAACACCGGAATTTAATGTGATGAACTACAGCTATTTTTACAACGGAGGTGGTGTAGCAACAGGTGATATCAATAATGATGGATTTTGTGATATATTTTTTACCGGAAACCTGGTAGCAAGTGACCTATATCTTAATAAAGGCGATTGGAAATTCGAAAATATTGCAAAATCAGCCGGGGTCGAAGCTTCTGGTTTATGGAATACCGGTGTGACTATGGCCGATGTAAATGGAGACGGATGGTTGGATATTTATATTTGCCGATCGGCTGCACAAAACCCTGACAGTCGGCGCAATCTCCTATTCATCAATCAGACTTCTAAAGATGGTACCATCACTTTCACCGAAGAAGCTAAAAAATTCGGACTTGATGACCCTGCTTATTCTACCCAGGCTGCTTTCTTTGATTATGACCGGGATGGAGATCTGGACATGTTTCTTTTAAATCACT
>JAGQWV010000017.1 GCA_020437045.1 Saprospiraceae bacterium
TATACACTACTGACCTTTATTCCTGGAGAAAATCTTTTGAGCACTTTAATATCTGTCACAAATGGAACACGAAGGATAATCAGGACAATGACCTGTTTATGGTGCTTGGGAAAGTAGAGGCAAGCTGGATCTCTCCTGAAGAAATCGATAATCTATGTCATCAACTAAGGGCTTTTCTGAGCAGAGAAATGGCGATAATTCCTTTGACCCAAAAACAACTTATGCTCGTTGATTATCAGGATACCGAATTGCCTTTGTCAAACACTCGTATCTACCCAATAGATCAAAGTTCTTACCGCTTTCTAGAAAATATAACGTTGTGAAGTAAATAGATAGGAAAAGCTGGTACACATCTTTATGACCTGGTCCAAAAAACAAATAGGCTTCTAATTTGTCTTGTTAATTTAGAGTTGCATCAAAACTATATGAATAAAGCCCAATTTCTATTCTTCAGCCTGGTTTGGTTGATTTATAGCTGTGAGAGCAAAACAGAACTGACGACACCCGTATCAGAGCGACTGGGTGACCCCAAATCCATCGCAATTATTGATCAGGCGATAGAAAAACATGGAGGAGACCGGTATCATAAACACCGCATCGAATTTGATTTCCGGGACAGGCATTACATCTCCGTGCGGGATGCCGGGGACTATCAATATGAGCGCATTTTTATAGACTCAACCGGCCAGGAGATTAGGGATGTGCTGACCAATAATTCCTTTATCCGGTATACGAATGGCGCAAAGACCGACATTACTGAGGAGCGTGCAAAAGCCTACAGTAACTCGGTAAATTCGGTCATCTATTTTGCTCTTCTTCCCTATTTTCTTCAAGATCCGGCCGTTCGCAGCAGCTATGTTGGTAGTACGACCATCGAAAACAAACCCTATGATAAGGTCAAAATCACTTTTGGAAAAGACGGTGGAGGAAAAGATTTTGAAGATGAATTTCTGTACTGGTTTCACCAGAAGGAACATACCCTGGATTTTCTCGCCTACAACTATCAAACGGATGGTGGCGGAGCCAGATTCCGTCGAGCCATAAATAAGCGTGATATCGGAGGTATTTTATTTGCTGACTATATCAATTACAAACCAACCGAAGAAACCATGAATATTCTCATGTTCGACAGTCTGTACTCCAATGCTCTTATGGATAGTTTGTCATCGATTATCAGTGCGAACATCGTGGTAAAGTAAAGTAAGATCAATTTGTAAGTAGATTTAACCTGCTTCTTAACAATTGATCCAATTCCATCCAATTCTTGAAGGAAATAATGCCAGGTGGAGCGGGAGCAACTTTGCGTTCTCCTGAGCGGTCAAAATACCAGGCTTGCATCCCCAATTCCAATGGAATTAAAACATCATTCTTGAGATTATCACCAATAAATAATACCTCAGAAAGTTGATCCGGTGCGATCTTGGCTTTTTCCAGAGCACTTAAATAAATACTTCGACCGGGTTTTTTGATCATTAATTGCGCACTATCGATGACAAAATCAAAATAATGATCCAGGTTATGCTGATTCAACAAATATGCAGGATAATCGGCAAGAAAAAAGTTAGAAACCACAGCCATTGGCACTTGCTTATGAAGCATGGCAAGCGTCTTAGGTACTAAAGCAGATCTTCGTATGGTAGTGGGAAACACCTGATGAAATAACTTCATCATTTCCTCAACAACCGGCACAACATCAACCTCCCGGGATGATCGCTCCAAATGATTACGGAAAATAGCCGTTAAACGGTCGGCCAACAGCACTTCATCCTGATTTCCTCCTTTCCAATATTGACGACGCCAGGCCAAATAGTCATCATGAAAATGATCGGGATGATCATAAACTCCATGAGACACCGGTATGTGTGCCAAAGGCCGCATTCCACTTTCATCACCCGCTTCATCAAAGTCGTCTATCAACGTATTAAAACAGTCAAAAAAAATATATTTGATCGCCACAGCTAACAAATTTTCAAAACTTTGAAGATAAAACTATTTGAATATTGAATAGGCAAAGATAGAATGATTCGAATGTTGAATATTTCGAATATAGAATTATTCATATGTAGGTCCGTACTAACATCTTCTCAGTGGGTTTAGATGATTATAAATCTTCTAAATGGAGATTACGGATCAAGTACTTATGGTATCCAAACGAATCGAAAGTAGACCTGAAAATTATTCTCCAGACCGTTTAGATGTGAAATACAACGATATTCTTTCTAAATTGGCAGAAAGACCGAAACCGCGAAAAAAAACAGTATGGAAATAAACGAAGAGATAAAAGCTTACAATGATAAACAACTCCCATCCGACCAAGAGATCTGCAATTTATTAGCCATTTCGATCGCTAGTGAGTTGGTAGAATCGGAAAATAAAATCTGGCATGGACATCCGGTTTGGTTTTTAGATAGCAATCCAATAGTAGGCTAAAAAAAAAAAAAAAGGGGGTTCGATTAATGTTTTGGAGCGGTGCTGATTTTGATGAAGATCATTTAAGTGAAAGAGGAGCCAAATTTAAAGATGCATCTATTTTTTTCAACAATATTACCGAGATTGACCTCCAGGCACTGAATCGTTGGCTTGAAAAATCACGTACCCTACAATGGGATTATAAGAATATTGTAAAAAGAAAAGGAAAATTAGAGCGCCTCTATTAATATCTGGATAATTACTCTGCCATTCCGAAAAGTCATTGGATAGAATTTATAACTTGACGTTAATTCTGATCGAATAAGAGTTTTGTACATTCCGGGGTCAGAACTAAAATGCTATGTATCAAAAACTTTTATTGAACCTCATATGCGCAAGTTTTTTCCTCCCGGCACTTGGGCAGGAAAGCCAAATGCCCCGCTTATCACCACCTAAACACGGTGAAACCTACGTGATCGCCCATCGTGGAGCCCACAAAGACGCTCCGGAAAACTCTCTTCCAGCCTATCAAAAAGCAATTGATCTCGGATGTGACTTTATCGAAATTGATGTTCGGTCTACCAACGACAGTGAATTAGTCAGCATCCACAATGCAGATATTGATCG
>JAGQWV010000735.1 GCA_020437045.1 Saprospiraceae bacterium
ATATAGTTTATAAAATCAAGATCAAAATTGCAGAATCTGCTATACAGACCATCTTCATCCTGGCGAGCAAATGCCACAATAAAATCATTCGTACCACGCTGTTTCATTAAATAATTTCCGACAAAAGTAGATGGTCTACATTCAAAAGAATTGAGCAATTCGAATCTAACCGGGCGGTTGTAACAATTTTCGATTCCAGGACAATAGATTAAGAGTTCGTCCTCTTCATCTGAATAACTACCGACACTATAGATTAAAGAATCATAATATGGAAGGATTTGATCGACATAAGGAAAGGCCGTGAATGGTATGAGTCCACAAGGATAATCAACAGGATATTCTTTTCTATCGACCTCTTGCAAGTCCTTATCTAATTTCACAATCCGAAGAGTTGAAGAATAATCGTTCACTTCACTGTAAGTGTCCGGGTCATAAATAATAAACCCTCCATCATCATCCTGATAAATGACAATACCTCCTTCCTGGGTAATAAAATATTTTCTTTTTTGCCAAAGGACTTGACCATTGTTATCCAACTGGGTAAAATACAGTGAATCACGAGCTTCCAGCTTTTCCCCCAGCACCAGGATACCCTGCCCATTCGTAAAAATTACATCTCCGGAATTTGCCAAATGCATTGAGGTTCTAAAGCTAGTTTTCCATATTACGTTTCCAACCAAATCCATACAAAGCAGGCTCGTCTTATAAAAATCGCCGGCAGCCAGAACGAATTGTTGATCATTCATCTCTATGATATCAAAAGAGTAGGCACCACCATCTTCACTTTTTACCCACCTTAGATCTCCATTCTTTTCACGACAATTGATATAGATTTTATTTTCCTTGGAATAAGCTCCTATGAGTAAACCGGAATCCAACATGCTGTACAGCGCTTCAGACGGATCATCGACCACCCACTCAATTTGCTCCAGTTTATTCATTTTAATCTTGTAATGTGTCCCGTCTTCCGCAATCACAGAAACGACATTGCCCCGGTATCCCTGGGTCATAAACTCATAGCAATTTTCTTTACCATAAGGCGAGAGACGAATAAGATCTTGAGCATAGAGTTGATTAACGGTCATTAGTAGACTGATGAAGAGTAGATGTTTCATTCCATACCAGTTCGTTACAAATTCATTGTTATGGCATACACTATGAAAATGGTGCCAATTTGAGGGAAAACCGCCTGGTCTGGGGTCTAAAACCTACTTTTATCTGGCTCACAACAGATTTATTTGATTATCTGCTCCAAGACAGATATCTTTACATATCTGCGTTAAGACAGATAAGCATATGCTCACAAGTATCATTACCGGCGATATCATTGCCTCCCGGAAAAAAAGCAATCCTGATGTATGGTTGAAACCATTGCGGCAGTCCCTGAGTCAATTTGGTAACGAACCGCAAAATTGGGAAATCTTTCGGGGTGACAGTTTTCAACTTGAGGTTCCTCAGATAGCAAAATCATTAAGCACCTGCATCAAGATAAAAGCAGATATGCGCTGCAGTGCCAATGTCAATACCCGCATGGCCATCGGCATAGGCACAAAATCCTATGGAGGAAAAAAAATTACCGAATCCAATGGAGAAGCATTTGTCCGTGCCGGAGAACAGTTTGATCAACTAAAAAAAGATACGCTGAGTCTTAAATCTCCCTGGCCCGATATCGACCGGGAGATTAATCTATACCTGGATTTAGCACTCCTTACCATTGATCATTGGAGCACCTATTCCGCTGAAGCCGTTAAACTTATGCTGGAAGCACAGGGAAGTACTCAGAATGCGATAGCAAAGAAATTAAAAATCACTCAGGGACGCGTTAGTGAAAGGTTGGGAAGAGCCGGCTATGAGGAAATCATTTCTCTCATTAACCGGTATGAGGAACTGATGTACAGTAAAGTTCAGGAACTATGATGTTACTCATCAAATTACTTCTTGCTCACTTTCTGGGTGATTTTCTCTTTCAATCAGAAAAGTCAGTTAGAAATAAAGAGGAAAAAAGAATAAGATCACCTCACCTCTATATTCATATGGTGATTCATGCCATATTGTTAATTATCCTTTTAGGATCGAGCACATCTTTCTGGCCAATTTTAGGAATTATAATCATCTCGCACTACCTAATTGACCTGGGCAAACTCTATTTTCAAGATCAGAAAAATAAGAGAAAGGCCTTTTTTGTCGACCAGTTCCTTCATCTAGTTATCATAGTGCTTACGGCTCAGTTTTACGAGCCGTATTTCGATCAGCTAAAGATATCGGGCTCTCAGTTATTACTGATTTTACTGGCACTAACCTTACTAACCATCGTGTCCGCATTAATGATCAGGATGATTATTTCCATTTGGTCACCGCAAACAAATGATTCGGATGATGAATCACTTGCCAAAG
>JAGQWV010000736.1 GCA_020437045.1 Saprospiraceae bacterium
GATGCGTGTAAATTAATGGTTCCCAATCTTGGTGCCGACCAAATGACCTCCGGCAGCATTCGGAACGCTACCACCACCGCTAAGTCAGCATCCAGCTCGCGGTAAGTCCGGATAAAATCTTCGTTTTTTAAATTGATCGGTTGTAGTATATTGATTTGATGCTGTAGAGCGACTTTTTTCACGGCTGATTCCAAAAGTGTTTTTCGACCTCGGCCTCCTGGTTTATCTGGAGCGGTGATCACTGCAACAACTTCCAAATCTTCTTGTTGAAGTAAGATATTAAGTGTGGGAACGGCAAAGTCAGGGGTGCCCATAAAGATGATTCTAGCTTTTTGCATCATCTGACGAATGTAAGGAAACCAAGAATATGATCAAATCTTCCCGTGCACGATATAATTTGATTTGAGGATAAGATAAGGCATAAAATAAAAACTTATTATGCGTTTTGTTGAAAAGCCGTCAGACAAATTCCCAAATGCCAAATTATTTGATTTTATTCGTATTGCAGATAGCTCAATTATTTATCTATGACAGCCAAAGAATTCCTTTTTACCCTCCCCGAAAAAGTTCAACCCGAGACTTTAGATGGACTGGAAACGACTTTTCATTTTGATATTTCTGGTGACGGTGGTGGTCAGGTCACCGTACATGTGAAAGATGGAAAATGTGTGGCTGAAGAGGGTCTGCAAGGTGAACCGAAATGTGTCGTCAAAGCTAAGGAAGAGAACCTAATGAATGTTTTAAAGGGAAAGATTAACCCTCTTATGGCCATTCTGACCGGCAAATTAAAAATCAGTAATCAGGGTGAAATGATGAAATATGCCAAGATCTTTGGATTGATGTAGGCTGGCCATTCGAAGTATTTGAAATTAATATTTTGTATTTAACCTGATTCCAAGACCAATCCCACTCGAAGATACCGGGCTGATTGAAAATCCCAGATCATCACCAATGTCGAAGTTTTTCAAATGAGCATCAACATAGGCATCAATGACATTCAGGGCATAAAGGGCTACAAAGCCGACATAAGTGGTTTGTAGTTGTTTGTCATATTTGTTACGATATCTTCTTAGCGTTTCTGAATCATTGATGATCCCGGTGAATTCATGCGGTTTATCCGCAAGTTGTAATTCGTAGGCAGTTTCAAACCGTTGCCGATAGTCTTTATTGAACTTTACAGCGACAACCAAACCATAAAATCCGCCCCAGACGATGGGGGCTTTCCAATATCGTTTATTGTAAATCTGTCCAACACCTGGAAGGATCATCGAAGATAGGGCAGCTTTATAGGGATTTGGATAGGGTTGTTTCCAGGCAATTTTGATGTACTCCTTATTCTTTTGACGCTGTAACCTGGCTTGCTCTTTCTCTGCTTCCCTCTCTTCATTCGAAAGTTCCTGGGCCATTATTTGTGAGCCCAGGGCCATGGCCCCAATAAAGAATAATAGCTGGACAAATCGATACATAACAAAGAGAACGATTATCGCCGACGATTAGTTGTTGTCAAAATGATCGAGAATTTCGTTTAGATCTGCATCGGATTGAAAATGAATGATCAAAGAGCCGGTTCCGGAGTTTTTCCTTTTCATCTCCACCCGCGTTCCCAGTGTTTTTGTCAAATAGTCCACAGTATGTTGATATTCAGGAGGCAGTCTATCTTTCGATGTTCTATTAATAGGTTTGCCTGGCGAAATGTATTCTTTTACGAGTTTTTCTATGGCCCTCACCGAAAGATCTTCTTCCAGAATCCTTCTTAGGGCAAGCAACTGTCCTTCCTGGGTAGGGATTGATAACAAAGATCTGGCATGTCCCATGGATATACGATTGCGTTTGAGGGCTTGTTGAACACCTGGAGGTAGTTTTAACAATCGAATAAAATTGGTCACAGTACTGCGGTTTTTTCCAATTCGTTCACTTAGTGCCTCATGAGTCAATTGACATTCATCAATCAGACGTTGGTAGGAGATGGCAACTTCCACAGCATTCAGTTCTGCTCTTTGTATGTTTTCTACCAGGGCCATTTCAAGCATCTCCTGGTCATTTGCCGCACGAATAAATGCCGGAACACTGGTAAGACCTGCCAATTTTGAGGCTCGCAAACGTCGTTCTCCGGCAATCAGTTGATATTGGGATCCATCCAAACGTCGTAAAGTCAGAGGTTGGATTAGCCCAAATGTTTTAATTGACTCCGACAGTTCCTGCAGAGCTTCTTCATCAAATTCATTTCTGGGCTGGAAAGGATTTATTTCAATCAGATCAATGGCAATCTCTTTGATTGGTGTTGAACTGATGTTTTCCTTTTCTTCCTTCTCCGGTCTCGTTTTAGGTGTGTCTCCTAAGAGGGCTCTGATTCCCTTTCCCAGTTCTTGTTTGTCCACTTTTGCCATAACCAATTATTATTCTGCAGAGACTTTGAGAGTAATACCGTTTCTGCGTAAAAATTCCTTAGCCAGATTTAAAAAATTGATAGTACCCTTGCTATTAGCATCGTACAACAGAACGGGCTGATGCATGCTCGGAGCCTCACTCAATTTTGAATTTCTGTGGATAATAGTATCAAAAACAACATCATCGGAATGGCTCTTGACCTCATCGACCACAACATTGGCAAGACGTAATCTCCGGTCATACATGCTGAGTACAATACCCTCAATTTGCAGCTCTTCGTTGAGGTGCTTTTTGACCAGGTCAATGGTGTTTTTGAGTTTGTGTAATCCTTCCAATGCAAAGATCTCGCACTGGATAGGTATGAGTACCGAGTCAGCTGCCGTTAATGCATTGACAGTAATGATCCCCAGGCTGGGAAGGCAGTCAATGAAAATGAAATCGAAATCATCTTTTATTTTCTCGAGGCAATCTTTGAGAATGTATTCTCTCCTGAACCTATTTACCAGTTCCAATTCTGCACCGACCAGATCAATGCTACTGGGCATAATAAACAAGTTTGGGGTCTCTGTCTTGATAATTACGTCATTGGCCTCAAGGTCATTGATCATACAATCATAGGTACTCTTGTCCACAACAGTGGGATCAATACCGACTCCAGAGGTTGCGTTGGCTTGAGGATCTGCATCCACGATTAATACCTTAAAATCCAGTATAGCCAGACTCGCTCCCAAATTAATGGCGGTCGTGGTCTTACCGACACCGCCTTTTTGATTGGCTATAGCGACTATTTTACTCATATATAGATGCAAAACAATATTTAAAAAGTGAATCGTTCCCCAATTCCGGGTAGTTTCAATTTGAAGTAGCCAACTGGTTTGAAAAAGGAGGAATCAAGACCCCCGGAATAATTGCTCGACATAACAGGATCAATTAAAACCTGGTGATCGCTCATTTTCAGACCAAAACAACTGTGACCATAGTAAGTGTAACATATGATACCCATCATTTGGTGAATACCTCGTGAAATTTGCTGAAAGGCAAAAGTATAATAATCCTTCAACAATTGACTTATATCCATGGTTAATAGCCTAGATTTATCACAATGAGCTTTTGAATGATAACATTGATTTGCGGTACCAATCGAAATGGTAATGAGACCGAACAGGTGACCAATATCATCTATAATCTGTTGATTAACAATACTGATGAAGAAGTTAAAGTTTACCGACTGACAGATCTGCCAAAGGATTTAATCCATCCAGATATGTATGAAGAAGATGGTCAGGTTAGTTCAATTGCGATGGTTCACGATCAATTTATGTTGCCGGCTTCAAGATTCTGGTTTGTCTTTCCCGAATACAATG
>JAGQWV010000737.1 GCA_020437045.1 Saprospiraceae bacterium
ATTGATGTCCCTGGTGATTGCTGAAGGACTGAAGGTGGGTCCCCTCTTTCCTTTGTATAATTCTTTTCCAACGTCTTTACAGTCCAGGATGATGGGCGGCTCTTCATCAAGCGTATGTTGGGTTAGATCAAAGGTGAATAATTTACGTAAATGCGACTTTGTTTTAGGACCAGAAGATTTACTGGCTAGCATCAGCCGGTTACAGTCCGGTAAGTACGTGAGCCCTTCGAAGTCAAATGATTTTTTAAGACCGGTCTTATATTTTTTCACCTTTCCATCGGTCTCGTATTCAAATATATGCCCATTACTTTCTAGAATATAGATGTTTTTATTGGCATAAATAATACCTTCATAATCTCCATCTTTTGCAAATTCTCTGGTATTGTTGATTTTACCGGTTAGTTTATCAACAGTGTAAATAAGGCCGTGTTCATCTTCAATGGCTAATAATTGTCCACTGACAGGATCATAGGAGAGGCCGGATATCTCCCGAAGAGAATCACTCAAGGTGATTGCAATATCTGGATCGTTGATGGTATAGCGATGACTGCTTTCAATGGTTTCTAAGCTTAATTTTATTCGATTTTCTTCGCTTCGATTTACGACCCAAAGTTCGAGATAATAAATCCCGATTATACAGAGTATGAAACCAATAGCCGAAATGAGATACCGCATAATAAGTAGATAATGAATAGGTGATGATTGGGATAGTCATCGCTATTTTTTACGAAAATTAAGCAAAATAGAAGGAAAATCGGAGATGCGATTGTCAATTTCTCGGGAAGTTGTGTTGGCCACCATATTATTCACACAAAAAATAGTACCTGATTGATATGGTTCCGGCATTTTTATTAGTGAGGATAAAGATCTTTTTTACTGCTGCTTTGATACTAAAAGAAACATTTTAGAGTTTCTATTCTTGACTTAAAAAAGTCGTTGTGGCTCGATTTCGGTTGCCACTAGAATATGTTGCAAATCCGTAAATATGGAGCTGAAAGTTGATATTAGTTCTACCTTCGTGGTCTGATGGTGATTTGTTGGAAAAGAATATTTAATTGAATGACATCAGTAATACATGTAAATCCGTCTTTGCGCAAGGCAGCTGAGATTTTGGGAGATGCCCGTAAAGGCATGGGCTTAGATGGGTTTCCTTTTGAATCAAAGCTCAGTATGGAACCACTGGTTTCGAAGTGGTTATTTGATTTCAAGGATAGGGAAGACCAATTGGGAGAGTTATATAGACAGATTAAAAAATATACAGAAGAACATGAAAGCATACTGGGAGCCTATCCGGATGTGACTTCGTTGGTGAGGGATCACCACCCGATCATTCATCTCTTATTGAGTAGTGTCTTTCCAGTATCTCTATCCGAGAATATTTATGGATATGCGTCGGGACCTTTCATGATGGAGCCCTTCTATATTACCCGTGGTTTACAGAATTTGCTGGCTGATGCGACAGTGGAGCTTCAGTATGAGCAATTTACTGAAATCGACAAGATCTCATATACTGTCCGGGCATGTCTTATTATTCTGGAAAAGTATTACAATATTCCTTTAGATCAGGTCCTCCCGATCCTGTTTAGTTTGAGATATGAGGGTACTAGTATGGAGCGGTACTACAAGACTACTTCGATGCTTGATTTTTTGGAAGTCAAGACTCGTGGTCCTGCTCCAGTCATTGACTATAAAAAACTGGACTATCTTTTACGACATCTGAATCAGTCCGAAGTGTGGTTGGAGACCTTTTCGCCTGATGTCTTTTATTTCGAAGGTTTTTATTTAGCGTTTATGAATGATGTAACCGAGGTGGAAACGCTTTCCCGGTTACGTAAATTATTGCTTTCATCAGACTCATTTTTAGACTTTAATACGGCTAAGATTGTTGCTAATCTGACAAGAGTCTATTTGTCCATGCTGGATGTGGAGGTTGGCATCTTTGCCGTTGATTATCCCTTTGAAAAATCACTGGAACATCGATATAACTTGCATTATCCGATCGTGGATAATCATCTGGAATATCTCTTTACCGATACCGGAGAAAACATCTACGCCCGGGCTTGCCGTGAAAACCGGATTCAGTTGATTGCCAATCTGGAGCATGAAGATTATTTGCATCCTGTCGAGTTACATCTTTTGCGCAAAGGATTTAAAAGTTTAATGGTAGCGCCATTGCACGATCACGAGAAAAAGGTCGTGGGGATTATGGAATTGGCGGCTCCCGAACCCTACGTTTTCACGCATGTGAAGCGTCTGAAACTCAATGAAATCCTGCCGTTGTATGACGTTTCTGTGGAAGATAGTCGAAATGCTGTTGATAACCGGATTCAGAATATCATACAGGAACAATTTACCAATATACATCCAAGTGTTTTGTGGAGATTTTCCGAGGTTGCTTTCAATTATCTCAATCGCCAGGGGAATAATAGTGATGATGTGCGCTTAATTGAACCGGTTCAATTTCGAAATGTCTATCCTATCTATGGGCAGATTGATATTAACAGTAGTACCTCCATTCGCAATAATGCTGTCAAGCAGGATTTAGTGAAAAATCTCTATTTGATATCAGAAGTGCTAGAGAAAGTATATGCGGTGACTGGCTTTCATCTGATTAAAAAACTTTCATTTGAGGTAACAAATGCTATTAATAGTTTACGGGTTGATTTTGATATAAATCAAGAGACATCAGTAAATAATTTACTGGTGCAGGAAATAAACCCTGTACTTAAAGATCTTAGGAATAACTATCCAAAATTAATTGAAACGATTAATAATTATTTTCTGGAAGTAGATAGTGAAATGGGTATTATTTATGAAGCTAGGAAAGATTATGAATGCAGTTTAAATAAAATTAATAATACGATTTCTCACTATTTGGAAATCGAAGAGGTTAAAAATCAAAAAATAATACCTCATTATTTTGAAAAGCATAAGACAGATGGTATAGAGTACACCATGTACGTCGGACAGTCTATATTGCAAAAGGATTCATTCAATATGCATCAGTTGTATAACCTTCGCATATGGCAGCTCTATAGCATGGTTGAGATAAATCGACAAATTGCGAAGATCCGCATTGAGTTGCCCATTGACATGACCGTCTCGTTTCTTATTCTGGTTTTTAACGATCCTCTAGACATCTCTTTCCGAATGGAGGAAAAGAGATTTGATGTGGATACCAGTTATTTTGCGAGGTATGAAATTTTGAAAAAAAGGATTGATAAGGCTCA
>JAGQWV010000738.1 GCA_020437045.1 Saprospiraceae bacterium
GGAATTATAAATTCATATCCCTTAGGAGGCCAGGGTCCAATGCTTTGTCCGGTGGGTCTGGGGTTGGTTGGTCGTATCGAGCTATAACCTTCAACGGAGTATTCAATATTCAGAAAGGGTGTCAATATTTCTTTATTTTCCGCTAATGACCTGATACCCATATCAATGATTCCACTGGTGAGAAGATTTCTTTCGATAGGTACAGGGGGTTTTCCGGTATTGATGAATTCCTGAATATTTAGCGTGAGGTAGCTAAAGTGAGAGTAACTCATACTTTTGTCAAGGACAAACTCGGTAGCTACCGTATCACCCTCCGCATCGGCCGCATATGCCCAACCCTGATTGACAAGTTCATGCAACATGAGGATGGCGCCTTTCGTACCATCATTATACCTGACCAGCACGGCATATGGCGTTTTCACAATTTCTCTCATGGGCCCATCCACTTTATCACGAATCCGATTGCAAGCTGCTTCCACGAGATGCTTTGATATCAGGCCTTCATCAATGGCCGACCAAACATCATCTCCAGCTAATCCATGTACACTAGCTACTCCCGTTTCACCACCCGCTCTGCGCTCTAACATACACTGTAAAATTTCCGTAACGTGAAATCCATAGGCATCCAGCGAGGCATATCCGATCGCCACCGCTTCACTAATTTTTGTCCCAATGGGATGTACTAAATCCGGATCTCGCCAACAATAGGGCAGGGAAGAACCAGCCATCATCGGAACTTCCAATTCTTTCGCCCGATCATAAATCCATTTGCTATCCAACCAACTGTATGAGAGTGCTTTATCAGAAAAGACAGGAACCGGTTTACCGGCGGCATCAATCTCCCGAAAAATTCGCTCCAGATAGTTCATTCTGGGATACATTTTCTGCTTTAGTCGATTGTACTTATAGTCTCCATGTTCTCCGATATAGATGACTCCATCGACTGCCAGGTTATCACTCCCAAGGCACAGGGCCGCTTCTAGGGTAGGATAAACGACGGTGTCATTCATCTTGCTAATGCGCACTCCGGTGTCATTATCACCAATTTGGTCAAGCCAAACAGAAGCGATATGCATCTTAGGTGCCACCATACCTTCATCGACCGGAATGCCAGCAAATAGTTTGGTCCCGATCACGTCCGCATGTGCGCTATTCCGGTAGATATTGGCGAGAAAAGCAACATTTTTACCATCTCCTTCAGGACGGTCAATGGGTTTATTGAATTTGGTCTCTTGCAGTTTTTCTACGCTCGTGGAAATAAGGTGTGGAGCCAATCCCAACCCTGCGGAGACGACGGCTGATTTCTTTATAAAGGCCCTTCGATGTCTAGATTTCATACTCTTTCATTTTTTAAACCAATAAAGCAGGATCTACCAACCGATAGAATATCCGTTACGTCGGGGGTCTGCCCCTCCAGAAATCCATCCAGTTTTATGGTCAATGGTGATACCCTGCACTCCGCCTACCGTCATTGTCCATGGTCCGAGGGTAGTGTCAAGAACATAGCCCATTTCCATCAGTGTATCCCGAACTTCCTGTGGTACCCGGGTTTCCATAATTAGTTCTTTGGCCGGTACGGATCCCAATTCATCTTTCCACCTAAATCTGGCCGCACCAATAGCATCTTGAATATTCATCCCAAAATCGATAACATTCATTGCTACCTGAGGCACAGATTGCAAAATTCCAAAGCTACCCGGAGAACCAACGATAAGATCAGGTTGCCCATCCTTATGAAACTGCATCATTCCACCAACACACCAACCTACTCCCTTCCCAGGTGCTACACTATTTGCCCGACCGGGCTCAAGGGTCATCCAATCTAAAGCACTGTTGAAGACCAAACCAGTCTTGCCAGCAACATATCCTGAGCCAAATCCACCCCCATGAGTCTGAATAATTACGGCTGCATTTCCCCACTGATCAACGACGGAAAGAGATGT
>JAGQWV010000739.1 GCA_020437045.1 Saprospiraceae bacterium
AACACTAACGAGCACAGATAATCTGTCTTGAATAACCGGGCCTTCAGCGGATGCCTGCGCCGAAATGGTACCGAGGCTAATATTGCTTTTCCACTTCTGTAAATTACCTTCTTTTAATTCGATATCTATTATAGAAGATGATCGACCACCATATCGTGCTGGAATTCCACCTTTATAAACGGTCAAGCCGTCAATCATTTCCGAGTTGAACGTAGAAAAATATCCAAAGAGGTGTGATGGATTATATATAGGCACACCTCCAAATAATATCAAATTTTGATCAGCACTGCCACCCCGTATGTTAAAACCTGCTGATGCTTCGCCGACCGTGCTCACACCTGGTAGAAGAATTAACGACTTTAATGCATCCATTTCTCCGGCAAAAAGCGGAAGTGCCTCAATTGTTCTTGACGATAACCTGGTGACTCCCATTTTAACATTGGAAAGGTTGGTTCGTGGATCAATCGATGAAACGACCACTTCCTGTAGGGCCGTAGTTTGCTTTTCAAGACTGATGGAAATGTCTCCTTTACCATTGACGCGGATATGGGTCGTGTCATTTTGATAACCCAGATAAGATGTGATCATCGTATATTCTCCACAGGGGATATCCAATTCAAATATTCCATCCAGATCGGTTGATGTGCCTTCTTTCAATTCTTCAATATATATACTGCTGCCAATTAAAATTTCTGTGGTTTCATAGTCTCGTATAGTACCCCAGATGCGGACTTCAGTACCAAATTTATTACTGTGACCAATTTGCACATATTCCTGAGCCATGCCTATCCTGGTCAAGGATAGCAAACAAATAATTAATCCAGCCTTATATAATTTAAAAATCATCTGGTTTAAATTCAATAAGCAAATTATTAACAGGATCTGAACCGAGCTTACCCCTTAATAAATAAATGTTACCTTCAAAATTCCAATAGGCAAGATTGACATTGCGGAAATCACCTCGCAATCCACGTTTTTGTATCCATTTATTGCGGCTTATATTATATTGCCAGACATCATTGCGGTTTAGATACACACCAACATAAACGTTGTCTTTGATTACGCATGCTATGCCCCTTCTGCCCGTACCCGATGGATATTTGGTGATGATACTCCAGGAAAGATCAGTAGCACTAAACTGATATACTAAACCTGTGGTGTCGATTATGTAAGACTTGTCCTGGTAGGAGAAGTTGGGCAAGTCACTATCGATACTGATCGGTGTGGTGGCAACAATCTGCCATTGATCGGTAGCCTCTGTGTACTGATAAATTCGATTTTCATATTGACGATTGGTATTCTGGCCTCCGATGACAAATAATTTACCTTCGGTTTTAAAGGCTACCGCTTTATACAAAGAAAAAGGCAGGTCAGATTGTCTGATAAAATGATTATTTTCATATTTCCATAGTTCGCTAGACAAAGCTAGATGATCGGTCCCCAGCGTTTTTACTCTACTTATTGAACCCGAGCCAAAGTAAGGCCAGGAAGCAAAAGGGTGGAGCACTGGTGTTCCATTAAATTCGATTTCGGAGACTAGATTTGTCGATTTATCAACTTGCCATATTTTGGGATTTAAATCTGTTCCTAATAAAGGAGTCCCCAGTCCAAAAAGGACACTATATTCCGATTCAATTTGAAAGGTTTCC
>JAGQWV010000740.1 GCA_020437045.1 Saprospiraceae bacterium
ATGATATGGTCGTTACTACGATAACGGTTACCTAAGAATTGACCATATGCATACATTTCCTCCGGAGAGAAAAGTTGTGCCGAAAAACCGTTATGCGTTGCATTGACATATCTACGCCCCCAAACAGGTAGCACGGCTGCCATCATATCCCTCTTTTTGAGTGCTGCCATAATATAGTCCACATGATCCCAATAATCGTTGCTACCTTCCGGGCTTCCGCCAGGTTTAGTGGCCGGTGTTAGACTCGTCTTATTTTCTGTAAAATCTTCAAAGGCACTGTATCCATAAAAATTGCGGGGATTCATCGTGAAATTTACCGGATCATCGGATCTCTTTCCCCAAAAGAGACAAAATTGAATGACATTAAATCCCTTTGATTTTCGATCATCCAAATAATAGTTGATCTCTTCTCTGGATAGCCACTCAGTTATGCCCCAGACCGTGCCACCAATCCAACAAAAAGGCATTCCTGTACTATCCACCAAATATCTGTGATCATCAGACACCGTGAGTTTTGGCATCACCGCTGCGGATTGCTGATCCACCGATCTACAACCTAAGAAATTAAATGCCAGCAAAAAAAATAGAAAGACCGAAATGATCTCACTAAAATTGAATCTGTTGTCTGCGGGTAGATATTCCATGCTTGTTTGATCGGTTGGTACTAGTAAATCTTTGCCAATAGGTACTGAAGATAAATCTTAAGTGATTATTTATGCATTTATAAGGATGTCAATGTCAGCATCGCGGATCATTCGGATTAAGCGATGACACGGATTTATTCGCTAACGCAGTGAATTATAAATTCGACGCTGTCATATTCTACGCCAACCTTGCGGTGTAATTAAGCAATGATGTAAAAGGTCTGGGATCGTATTTTCATAAATGATCATCCGAAAAATTTATCACTTATAAATTTAGTATTCGATTGTCAGAATCTCGGATCGGCCCGGATTAAGGGATGACACGGATTTTTTGGATAACGGCATATATAAACTCGAATATTCCTAATTAAAAATTGACAATTCGGCACTGAAGATTCGAAAATTTCGGTATTCAAAATGCTTCAATGGTCCTGACAAATTTCATCATTAATTGATACAGCCATTCCGTATCCGGATCTTTTTCAAGACTTTGTAATGCTTCCTCAATTTTCTGGTCCCCCATTTTCTCCCTTCTGCTCAAGAATACATCCCGATCATAGTCCTTTGTAAATTCGGGATGTCCCTGAATGGCAAAAAATTGATTTCCAATCACATACATTCCGACGGGACACTGATCATTTCCGGCAATAAGTTTGGCATTTGAGGGGAGTTTACTGACTTGATCCTGACACAGCATCAACACATTATAATTTGATTTTTCACTATCATATAGTGACTGTTTCATACGAAAAGTATGCACGCCAATAAGATAGCCTACTGATGCCTTCTTTACCTTCCCATCCAGTGCTTCGGCAATTATCTGATGTCCGAAACATACCCCGATACACTTACGGCCGTTGGCCGCTATTTCCCGGATTAATATTTTCAACCGGGTAATCCAGGGTATTGCATCATAAACAGAATATCGGGACCCGGTAATGATAAAAAGATCAAAATCATTTACCTCCGGAAAATGGTCATCACAAACAAAAAAAGGCTCCAGCACCAACTCCTTAAAAAATTGCTGGTACATGACAGGATAGGTACCATGTTTCTCTACAAAAACCGGAGATACATGATCACAGATCAGCAATGCGGTCTTCACTGGGTTTTATATTTTAGATGAAAGGATTTAGGTCTGGTCAAATGCTCATAACCAAGACGGGAAAGTGTACAACCCTTGCCCGTATTTTTAACTCCGGTCCAGGCCAGTTCCGGATCCAGATAATCACAGCGGTTCATAAACCAGGTGCCGGTATCCACTTCATTTCCGATCTGTAATGCCCGGTCCATATTCGAAGTCCAGATACTGGCGGTGAGACCATATTGACTATCATTCATTAATCGGATCGCCTCTGCATCATTGGCCACAGGCATAATACCGATGATAGGTGCAAATGACTCTTCGGTCATGACCTCCATCTGATGGTCCACACTGGTCAGTACCTGTGGTGCCAAATAGGGCGTAGGAAGATTGGGAAAGGTGCCTTCAGGTATCTGAGGTCTAGCACCGGCTTTCAGTGCGGCACTTAATTGTACTTTGGCAAGCTCTGCATTACTCTTACGCACCATCGGTCCCAGCGTAGTTGCGGGATCAAGTGGATCACCCAGAACATACTTTTTCGTGAGATTCACAAAATCTTCAATAAATCTTTCATACACCGATTGCTGCACATAAATTCTCTCGATCGCACAACATGATTGTCCGGAATTGAAAAACGAACCATCGACAACATTATCAATGGTGTAGTTCCAATCGGCATCCTCACAGATGTAAGCCGGATCTTTTCCTCCCAACTCAAGTCCCGCGGTGATGAAACGCTTTCCAACAGCGCTCTGAATTGCCCTGCCTCCCTCCACCGATCCGGTGAACGCAACATAAGCAATTTGAGGCTCATTGATCAGGGATGCGACCTGTGCGTGATCGAGATGCAGGTACTGAAAAACCCCTGCAGGTAGGCCGGCATATTCAAACGCTTCCAGGTAGCGTTCGGCACAAATAGCCGTCTGTTCGGAATGTTTAAGAATCACTGAATTTCCGGCGAGCAAAGCGGGGATCACCACATTGACCGAAGTCAGATAGGGGTAATTCCAGGGAGCCAACACCAGAATGGTACCCAATGGCTCCCTTTGGATAAACCGCTGAAATCCTTCTTTATCGCGGGTTCTAATTTCGGACAACATTTCGGGAGCGATGTCGATCATATAACGCGCACGCTCCTGGAATCCCCCTTTTATTTCATAGGGACTGTAGCGTATCGGTCTACCCATCATCCTTGTGATCTCTTCACCCCAGGGATCAGCGTTACGGACAAAATAATCAACGGCTTTCTGACAAATGTCTATGCGCTCTCCGAGTGGTGTTTCTTTCCAGACCTGGTTCATCCTGCCGGCCCGCTCAAGGGTAGCGTTTATTAGATCATTGGTGGCATATGGACGCTCGGCAAATACTTCTCCACTTCCCGGGCTGATAATTTTAAAAGTACGTTTCATGGTGCTATTTATTCCGGGGTAACGTAGGCAGCTGTAATACCCCCATCGACCAATAGTTCCGAACCGGTCATATAGGAAGAGTCATCGGATGCTAGAAACAAAGCAGCTTTGGCAATTTCTTCCGCTTCTCCAAATCGTCCCATCGGGATATGCACCAACCGTCTTTGTTTCTTTTCTTCGGTGTTGAGAAATTTCATCAGTAATTCCGTGCGTAATGGTCCCGGACTGAGCGCATTGACCCGGATATTTTCACGGGCATGAATGACGGCTAGTTCGCGGGTGAAGGATAATACCGCTCCCTTGCTGGCTGTATATGCCACCTGTGCCGTTGCCGCACCCAATTTAGCCACGAAAGATGCTACATTGATAATCGATCCTCCTCCTGCTCGACGCAAAGCCGGTAAGGCGTATTTACAACCTAACCATACGCCCTTCACGTTGATATTCATCGTGCGATCCCAGGTCTCTTCTGAAGTAGTTTCGGCATTATCATCTCCGGAATCCATGATTCCAGCATTATTAAAAATAATATTTAAACACCCAAAGGTTTCTTCTGCCGCTTTCACCATCCGTTCGCAATCGGCCGCTTTAGACACATCGGCTTTTACAAAAATGGACTTCCCTCCTGCATTTCGAATGGTATCAACAACCTCTAATCCTTGTTTTTCGTCAACATCGGTCACCACCACGCTGGCACCTTCTTTGGCAAATAAAAGGCACGCAGCTTTTCCAATTCCACTTGCCCCACCGGTGATAATAGCAACTTTATTTTCTAGTCTCATTTGTGTATATAATTAGCTATAAAGGTAATATCCTGTCGAGATTAAATCGAGGTAAAATTTGGTACCTTGAAGTAATCATTACCCTTCTATTTTGACCAATATCAGTGGTTAATTTGCTCCTAAGAGTTTGATGAAAAAAGAAAATCAGATGCGTTCGAAATATCGACGCCGCTCCCAATCAGTCACAGACATTTCAAATGCCTCCATCTCTTTTCGATAAAAATGGGTATAGTGTTCTACGACCTCAGCACCAAAAGATTCTTTGGCAAACTCACTCTTCTCAAAATTGATAACCGCTTCTTTCAGGGTTCGTGGTACATGAGGCAAATGTTTTGCGGCATAAATATCTCCCACAAAACAATCAGGAGGGGCAATTTTTTCCTGTACCCCTTTAAGTCCGGAGGCTAAGGAAGCGGCGAATGCGAGATAGGGGTTACAATCCGCTCCCGGAATTCGACATTCAATACGCAAAGACGATCCATCCCCGACCACCCGAAAGCCAGCAGTTCGATTATCCCTGCTCCAGGCCAAACGGGTCGGCGCCCAGGAACCGTCTACATAGCGTTTATAAGAATTAATCGTCGGAGCATAAAAGACCATCACCTCGGGCACATATTTAATCCAACCTCCCAGAAACCATCCAAAGATCTCTGAGGCAGTGACCGGACCATAGGATTGATCTCCAACAAATACGTTTTTATCATTTTGCCATAAGCTGATATGGATATGACAACTGGATCCCGCTTGTGCTTCATGAACTTTTGCCATAAAGGTGACGGACATTCCCATCTTATCTGCTAGTTCTTTAAGACATTGCTTATAAACCACATGACGGTCTGCCATCTCCATTATCTCGGCATACTGCACATTCAATTCATGTTGACCGATCCCCCATTCGCCCTTACTATTTTCTACCGGCACCCCGGAATTTTTAAGGTGCCGACGCGCAGCAGCGGTAAAATCTTCCGTGCGGCTGCCTTGTAATATGTGATAGTCTTCCAGATAATAGCCTGCGGGTTGGATTTTATTATATGGCTGATCCATTGCCTCACGGTAGCTGGTCTGAAAGAGATAGTATTCCAATTCCGATGCAGCCATAACGGCAAATCCCATGTCACCGGCTTGATCTATCTGCTGTGATAAGATGGAGCGTGGAGCTTCTGCTACCAATTGATGAGTTTTGTCTGATTTTACCTGACAGATCACCATTGCCGTTTTATCCAGCCAATCTACAGTCCGCAGCGTTTGCAATTCAGGCACCAGATGAAAATCACCGTAACCCAGTTCCCAATTAGCAAATGTATAGCCGGGCACCGGCTCCATTTCCATGTCCGTGGTGAGCAGATAATCACAGGCGTGTGTACCGTCCTTAAGAACGGAAGCAATAAAAAATTCTGCATCAAACCTCTTACCCATCAATCTTCCATATTGATCGGTAAAACCAACCACCACCGTCTCGATATCTCCCACCTCGACTCGCTCCTCCAATTCCTGTATCGTCAATATTCCTTTAGGTTTCATTTTTATTCTTTATACATTAATTTAAACCACCCATAGGCCAGTAGCAATATAAAAAGATAAATTAAGGCTAGCCAATGATTATAAATCGTAATTGACAATAAAGAGACCAGGCTAATGACCAGAGCAGTGACCGGTGCCAGCGGATAAAAAGGCACTTTGAATGGGCGATCTAAATCGGGATACCGTTGTCGCAAGCGGATCATGGACACCATCGAAAGAACGTAAAGCGTAAGAGCACCAAAGCAAGCAATCGTGATAATTTCACTAGTTCTGCCCGTGAGAAGAGCAACAATACCGATAATGGTATTTATGATCAGGGCATTTGCAGGCGTTTTAAATCGAGGATGTATTTTCCCAAAAACCTCCGGAGCAAATCTCATCTTTCCAAATTCATACGTAGCTCTACCCGCAGCGAGAATAATCCCGTGAAAGGACGCAATTAATCCCGATATACCTATAAGGCTAATTACCTTAAAAAGCCAGTGATCCGCACCCATAATATGCCGCAAGGCCAGGGGCAAAGGAGAATCCGAAGCCATTCCGGTATCAGGATCAACCACCACAGTCTCCCAGCCATTGACACCCACGGAAAACATAAAAGTAAGCAGGCACAGAATAATTAAGGTTAGAAGGGCGGATCCAAATCCAACCAAAATATTGCGTTGCGGATTAATCGTCTCTTCGGCAACATTGGCAACTCCCTCGATCGCCAAAAAAAACCAAATCGCAAATGGAATAGCAGCAAAAACTCCGGTCCAGCCATTCGGAAGTGCATCGATTTGCAAATGTTGAACAGAAAAGGAAGATCCGGTGGCAAAAAAGAATAGCACCAGACCCAGAACAGCCAGGACAGTTATAAATAATTCGAAGGTAGCAGCAGCCTGGACACCATAGATGTTTAATGCCGTAAATAATATATAAGCGATAATGGCGATGGCGGTGATCGAAACTCCAGGCAAAAAAATGTGCACATAGGCACCAATGGCAAAAGCAATGGCCGGAGGTGCAAAAATAAATTCAATATTTTGAGCCATTCCGGCAAAAAAAGCTCCATTCTTACCTAGTGCCTTATATGCATAATCAAAGGCTCCTCCTGCTTTGGGAATGGCACAGGCCATTTCGGTGTAACTAAACGTAAATGCCACATACATCACAATAATAAATCCGGTCGCGATGGCCAGTCCTAAAGTACCCCCTTGTTCCAGCCCAAGATTCCATCCAAAATACATTCCGGAGATAACATATCCCACCCCAAGTCCCCACAACATCAGGGGACCAAGTTTACGTTCGAGGTGTGCGTGATTAGCCGATTCTTTTGATTCCATGGCTGTAAACTAAGGAAAACTTCGGTACCATTACTCAGCTTTACCGGACAAAAGGATAAGTCTGACTAACCATTAAGAATATTCTGATTTAATTGGCTTGAAATACGAAATATTATGTATGCTATTCGCCACCAATGTGTTGAATTCTAATATTCTTTCGCTCAATGAGCAGGAAAAATCTTCTGTTCATTCGGAAAAAGTCCTACATTTTAAGGGTAATTACTGTCAAGTTTGAAATCCAATCATATTAAGCTGTTTAAGCTGCTAATTTGTGTTCTGTTAGCAGGCATCCTTTGGACACTAGCTCCATGGGTAGATGCAGATCCACGAGGTTGGCATATTTTTTCCATTTTTCTTGCGGTAATTATCAGCTTTATTCTCCGTCCTTACCCGATGGGTATGAGTGTACTTATTGGTCTGCTAGCATTGGTGATTAGTGGCAATATCAGCATGAAAGAATCCTTATCTGGATTTGCTGATACAACGGTATGGTTAGTAATCGCTGCATTTTTGATTGCCCAGGCGGTACTTGATACGGGTTTTGGAGCAAGAGTTGCCCTCTGGTTGGTCAGTCGATTAGGCCGGTCTATGAAAGGACTTGCATATGCAATTTGTGGTTCCGAATTTTTGCTGGGGTCAGTGATACCGTCAAATACTGCGCGGGGAGGTGGACTGCATGCACCAATCGTCGACTCTTTAGCGCGATCGGTAGAATCGGCATCCAAGACACCTGTTCTG
>JAGQWV010000741.1 GCA_020437045.1 Saprospiraceae bacterium
GTTACTGCGGAAATACTGCACTAGCTTATTGTACTTCTACATTATCGCATGGATACATGCCGGTGTCGATTAGTGTACCTCCAATTACTTTGTTGTCTTCTCCACAGTCTTTTATTGTTTGGTCATTATAGCTGTATACCCGATTCTTGTATGAAGTGGGAGTAAAGAAACCAAATCGCTCGGTGGGACCAACCAGGTCAATATCGTATACCATATTGCCGGACCCTGAGTTTGCCAGAAGAACGTTATTATTTGAGCCATCAATAACTACTATTCCAGCATACAAATTATTACTACTCTCGTTTAAGGCAATCAACCAGTGATTTCCTGAATCGTCAGCCCCAATAATTTCACCATCAGGATCCATCAGATCTGCAGGTACTTTGCAAATTATCTGGCCGTAAAGATTTCCTGCGGTATTATTTCCGTAACTGACCCCACCTCGATCACAACACCAGATACCGAACACGGCATTATTGGCGGTATTACTATAAATGCTGGCCGATTTTCCATTTACATGCATAATGCCTACGGCGTTTGGTCCTCCTGTTTGCCAGCTATTATCAGCGGTTATGTGATTTTTTCGAATAGTTATATGATCACTGTGTTGAACCATAATAGAGATTAAAAATTTAGTGAACATATTGTCCGAAATTACCACCCTGTCGGAATTCTGAATCAAAAGTGCGGTTGGTGCTAGCACTCCTCCAGCACTGAATGTTATATTCCTGATTTGTGAATTGTTGGCATGATTAAACCATATGCCACCGGCAATTTGTCCAGTAAAAGGTGGTGTGTTTATCAGTATGGTAGCACCATTTTCGCCAATAAGTTTTAAAGGATATTCGACGTTGACAAGTCCATTCTCAGTATGTTCTCCTGACTTCACAACTACCATGCCGCCCGGCCCTGCTTCGTCTACAGCAGATTGAAGTGCATCTACCGATCCACTTGGAAGTTCAACGGTTTTACCACTACGTTTGAAATCTCCGGTTTTGGGCTCTCCGATCATCTGCCTGATACGACTGATTTCAGCAGGTGTATAAACATCGGGCATATTATTATTCAGAAATAAAAATGCATCATCAGCAGATTTGAGATTTGGCAGATTCTGCTCATCTCGCTGAATATCATCATTCCTAAGTTGTTCTTTCTGACAAGTGATAAACAGAAATGTTAGAAGTAGTAAATGCATAGATTTTCTCATAGTCTTGAGATTTGAAAGTGATTAAAAATGTTTTTAAAGTCGTCTTTTGGTTGACGTTCTAAATCTCCCCACTTAGGTGCTGGATTGATAGCACCAGTGTTTTAAAGTATAGTACTGATGTTCAAAAACGGGTGTTTAAACCTTTATAAATCAGAATGCTGACACAATTGAATAATGAGTAATTACAAATGTTATGAAAAGGATTGAAGGGTAGAATGACCGTTCACTATTTTTGAGACAAAGTGTGTGATGGTGGTTCAGGGGATAAGAATAGGTCAAGCATCGTGGTCCTGAAATTGCAAAAGGTCAATTGTTTGTGGCATGATTTGCTGAACAGGTAGAAAGTGACGATTTCTAAAACTACGGGACATTATGGATCCAATCATAGAAAACTTAGGAAATAATAAATCAGAAAGGGCTAACCTAATATTTTAGAAAACAGTTGCAGATAAGAAAACCGGCCCACTTTTCCATAGGCCGGTTTCAAATAGATGCATTATTTCCAGAATCGGTATTGGCAAGGATTACATTGTCATGACCTGTATCAATCGCGATAATATCAGTGTAGAAATTGTTTGATGAGGTATTTCATTCGTTTATAAGGAAATATAAAAAAGTAATATCGATGTCCATAAGTTTTGGCTAAGGGATCCTAATTGATCACAAATGGAAGCGTATTTACCTTCCCGTTAAACTGAACGCTTAAGAAGTATAGCCCGTCGGTCAAATTGCTGATATTGATTTCTTTAATATCACTAAAATGTTCGTATTTGTGGCTATAGATTACACGGCCATTGATTGGATCAAATATTTTCAGTCCGACAGCACCAGATTGAAATAGATCTTTAACTGATAGATATAACTGATTACTATTTACTGGATTTGGAAAAATTTTGAGACCTATTTCTTGTGCGTAGTTTTTTGATGATGTAACTATATCATCGAGGTTGTTGAGAAGATAGGTTAGTGATCCGACCGCACGGAGTGCATCAAAGATATGTGAACCAGAAGATAGCCTTGTCTTATAGAATTGTTCTGGTACTCCGATGCTTTTTAATTGGTCTATAAAATTAGGGAAAGTTGCAAATTTATTGCCATCCTGATCTCCTACTTCTAAATACAGATATGGGCCATCTGTTGAAGAGTAGATTCCTTGATTGGAAATTAGGGTGGCTGGTTCATAGTTGGATTTCCAATAATTTAGTACTTCTGTATTTGTAGACCCATCGTTGTTCAATAAGAATGAAATCTCTCCATTTTGATCTGATGGGCTCCATGCTGAAGAGGCTCCCCAGAGCCGGTAAGTGATCGGTTTATTTATGGCATCAACGCTAAATTGACAAGGTAATGTTTCGCAGCTCTCTACCTTAGCCAGTGTTGCGAAAGTAGTGATTACTTGATCACTAAAGGAGGGAATAGCTGCATGTATGAGAGCGACTTTAAACATATCAGGATTACGTAGTGCAATTCTGAGTGCTCCATCAGCTCCCATTGAAAAACCTCCTATTGCCATATGTTCTCTTTGATAGGAGATTTTGGATGCAAAGTTAAAAACCGTGTCAGTTTTTAGGAAGTTTATCAGGTCTTTTGTTATGACGTCTTCATAGTTCCCATGGTATACAGAATTAGCATAAAGATGTCTGTTTCCAAAAGTTTGAGAGGCAGTTGATCGTACATCCGGAACAATGATGACGGGAGGATTGACCGCCCCAGTATATATTTCAAATGCTTCTTTAAATGTATTGATTGTCTTCTGACTATTATCGGGATCAGCTCCATGAAGAAATATCATCAATCTGAATTTTTGATTATTTGCTTTGTTAAAATCTGCTGGCAACCAGATGTCAGCAGACATTGATAAGCGATCAACACTCGGAGTTGGAAAAGAAATTGAAACCAATTCTTGGGAGAATAGATTAGATAAGCTAAGCAATAGATAAATTGCTATGAACCAATTGGTTTTATTTGAAATTTGACGGAGTGATTTTTTTTTCATTAGTTACATCCTTAAATATTTGTCGCTATTGGTTTTGTCTCCGGATTACTGACCAGATTTCTTTTTTGTATGAAGTCGCAATCTCAGGTAATTTCCTTCTTAATTTGTTGGAGACCTTGATATGCACCTCTAAAATGCTCTTTCAGTTGTTTCTTTCCCGTGCATTTTTGAGGTGCTAATCATCGAATAAGCAGTAACCTTTACCAAAACCCTGATACTACACTCTCTGTAGGGATGGTATTAGGAAATAGTATAAACCGGCCCATTTTTCCATAGGCCGGTTTCAAATAGATGGGATCAGGGTTTATTGTGGTTCTACATTATCGCATTCATCCACACTGGTGTCCACCTGGATGCCGCCAACAACTTTATTGTTTTCGCCACAGTCTTTGACAGTCTGGTCGTTGTAACTGTACACTATGTTTTTCGAGGAAGTAGGCACATAAAATCCAAAGCGTAAATTCCGGCCGGCGAGATCGACATCATAGTCATTATTTCCGGAACCGGTATTGGCCAGGATTACATTATCATGAGCTCCGTCAATCGCGACAATACCAGCATAGAAATTGTTTGATGAATTATTTTTTGCAATAAGCCAGTGGTTACCAGAACTCTCTGCTTCGAGTAAATTACCATCGTAATCATAATACCCTGCAGGAACCTTGCAAAGAATTTGCCCATAGTAGCATCCTGTGGCAACGTTACCCCAGCTTACACCTCCTTTGTCACAAGCCCAAATACCAAATTGCATTCCTGAAACTTCGTTATCTATAATGCTGGAATGTCGACCGTTTATTATGACTATACCCAGAGCCCCGGCCATAGCACTTGTCAATTGATTTCCCCGGATGGAATTATTGTTACCGTAATTAACTTGGATGGTGTATAAGAACTTGGAAAATTGGTTGTTATGGATATAAACGCGGTTTGAGTGATCGATGTAGAGAGCCATGCCGGAAGCGTCCTGTGTTGTTGTAAAATGAATTCCCTTAATGAGGGTTCGATCGGCATTGACAATTCGAATACCTTTTGAAAGTTGAAACTCCAAATCATAAAGATCCTCGACTGCATTGTTAATGTTTATGATCGCACCCACCTCCCCAATCAGGTTGATTCGATGCCCAATGGTGACCAATCCGTTTTCAGCATGTTCACCAGACTTCACCAACACGGTTCCACCTGGACCGGCTTCATCGATGGCCGCTTGCAGGGCATCAACGGATCCGGCAGGGAGTTCTACGGTATTACTGCTTCGTTTTAATACATCTGTTTCCGGTTCTTCCAGGATGGACTTGATCCGGGTGATCTCAGTCGGAGTATACATTTCCGGCATTTCCGTACTCAGGAAGGAAAATACATCATCAGCTGATTTGAAAGTTTTGGGTAGTAGGCCATCGGTTTTGGCAATTTCTTCCTTAAGTTGCTCCTTCTGGCACGCAAAAAATAGAAGAAATAGCAAGAGGGTGCTAAAAATTTTTCTCATGGTTGAGTTTTTAAATGGTTAAAAAATGATTTTTTCTATCGCTACTGTTTAGCTAAAAGGTTTACT
>JAGQWV010000742.1 GCA_020437045.1 Saprospiraceae bacterium
TGTGGATTGTTTTCCCTCATTGGAGGTATCCGCAGGAGCCGGTCGAGGCCGGTTCATCCATGCGGTAAAGTCTTCAAGTGATTCAGGGGTGGGAAAAAGACGGTATTTAAGTACAAAGGCAGCGATACCTTGATTGGCCAGCGCTTCTGCGACCTCCCATCCTTCGTTACCCATCGAAAGCCACCTAAAGCCACCTCCAGGTGCTACAATGATAGCCGAACCGTTAGCGGTACCTGGCTTCGGTATAAAAGGGGTGAGCGTAGCCTCTGAAATATTACGGGCCATGGGATCTCCCCACTGCCGAAACCAGCTTTCGGGGGAAGCCTGATCGCTGACACCACCGGTGCCGAGTGGGATGGCTGTGGGTTCTGCCGGGGCATCTAAAGGATATATTGTGCCATCCTGGGCAAATATGGCAACCACAAAAATCTGGAGTATGCTTGAATAAATGACCCGTGGCCATAATACTTTTGCTTTATACATGATGGTGGCAGTTGATGTCTTTCTATTAAAGATAGGAATTACAGGAGCTATTTATTATCCTTTCTGATATTCTTTTTACGACCTGACGAAATTTAGAGCAGGATTTAGTAATCAACTGACTAAGGTGTCATCATTTGGACCAGGTCTTATAAATTTAAAGATCTTATTTGATCTCAGGAAATTTAAATTCGGAGGCATCTGTTTAATTGCATTTTCAACATTTGAGGTTACCGGTAGGATTTTAACCAGTCCAACATTTTTTCCTGATACTCGCCAAGATATTTGTGACCCACCCCTTGAATCTCTTCCCAGGAAATATTCATATCATGGGAGATAAAAAAATCCCGGGCAATTTTATCTCCCGTAGCCCATTTTTCTTCTTCACCCCAAACCATCCAGACGGGCAAGTGGATTAGTTTCTTCAGCTCATTGCTATCCGGTTCTGGCCAAAAAGCAGCGGAATAGGCAGCGATGGCTGTCCAGCGCTCAGGAGACAAAGATGCAATATGAAAAGTCCCGGCTCCTCCCATCGAAAAGCCATACAAATACTGTCTCGCAGGATCACTTTGGAAGTCCTCATCAAAATTTTCAATTACTTCAAAGATATCGACCTCTGCAGTGTCCTGGTAACGTTTGTCACCCCGGCCCCAGGGATAGACAAAGAGCGCATCTTTCCGATATCCTTGACTGGTTACTCCCTGTAATTCCGGTTGCAATGGCCGGAATAGCATATTCCGTGGATTGTCATTGCTACCTCCACCACTGCCATGTAACTCAAGATATAGTGGGTAAGACTTATCGATACTAAAATCTTTTGGTAGGATTACCCAATAGTAGGTCATCTTGCCGTCCTTTTTCGATTTAAAGGATTTCATTAAAGGACGTGGTTCTTCCAAATAGGTTTTCCATTCCGAGCCATTTTCTTTGAGAAACTTTAAAACTAGAGAAGCTTCATTTTGGTCATCGGGATTAGGTACAAATCCATGAGTGGTGTCTTCGGCAAAAAATGCAATAGTATTAAAATGTTCTTTTAGAAATGGATTATCGGTTTGTCGACTTAATTGATGGCAATGAGATACCAAACTGTCGATGGATGTTTGGCACAATAGCACTCCATTATACAGTACTAATATCAAACTTATCAGTATTGGAATATTTATATCTTTTTTATACATTCTTATTAAATGTGGTGAGTTCGTATTTTTATTTTCTGTCCTTAGGTTAGCGAAGATATACCCGTCACTGTTCTGGTAGGAGATAAGTTGACAATCAAGTTCCAAAATCCAATATCCTTGCCGTTTAATAAAGCAAATGTATGAGGGGAAGTTCGTTGGCCGTCGAATGTCTTTCGACAAGCTCAGGATTCGCCTCTCTCACTACCTGGCAGGATTCGATTTTTTACCCATAGGAATTCCTAACATAACGGTATTAAATATAATACTTTAAAGTTCAGAAAAGGATC
>JAGQWV010000743.1 GCA_020437045.1 Saprospiraceae bacterium
GAAATAAAGCAAAAAAGGTAAGTTACCAAGCTGGCTTACGTGCTGAGATCACCGATGTCACAACCATCCTCGAAGAAACAAATGAACGCAACCCTCGCAATTATACCAATCTTTTTCCCAGTGTACATTTTACTTATAATATTACACCGGCACATGCACTGCAAGTGAGTTACAGTCGTCGAGTTCGCAGACCTGTGTACCGGGATCTTAGTCCCTATGTGACCTTTTCCGACCAACGTAATTTCTTTTCTGGAAATCCGGACCTGGAACCTGAATTTACCAATGCTTTTGATCTGGGCTATATTCACTACTTTGACAAGGGATCGGTTAGTTCTTCCGTATATTACCGGCATACCATTGATAAAATCCTTGGTATTCGCACAGTAGATGAGCAGGGGTTTTCAAGTTTACGACCAGAGAACCTCGCTACCGAAGATGCCTATGGCCTGGAAGTCATTACCTCGGTTTCTCCCTATAAATGGTGGAAGTCTGACTGGAATATAAATTTTTTTAAAGCAATTACCGATGGATCTAATTTGGATGAAGAATTCAGGGCAGACACCTATAGCTGGTTTACCCGTTTGACCTCCAGATTTAATGTGGTGTCCGGATCCGATTTGCAGATTCGTTTGAATTATGAAGCCCCTCAGGAATTACCACAAGGTAGAAGTAAGTCAAGGACTTTTGCCGATCTTTCCTTTAGTAAAGATCTTTGGGGAGAAAAAGGTACGCTGACCCTTAATATCATGGACCTATTTAATACCCGTTTTTCCCGGACGATCATCGAGGGAGCGACCTTTTACACCGTAGGGGAATTTGGCCGGAAAGCGAGACAGATTAATCTTACGTGGGTGTATCGGCTGAATCAGACAAAAACTAATAAAAAAGGCCTTCTGGAGGGATAGTTCATGTTTTTCGGTATCCGTCAGAAATCCTTCCCAAAGGGAAACGCTGCGATTAAAAAGGTAAGAGTTCTAACAAATCACTGGCACTGTCAATGATAAAATCAGGTTCCGCTTTTTCGAGAATCTCTCGTGTCTGAGCTCCTGTCGTTACTCCTATACAAAATTTGACCCCGGCATTTCGGCCCTCGGCAATATCAATTTGCGAATCTCCTATTTTTACTGCTTGACTGGGTTTTACCTCAAAGTCCTTGCAGGCTTTCCAGATCATATCCGGTGCTGGTCGGCCCCGTGCTACAGCACTGGCCGTAATTAAGCCATCTATATCTATTCCTACCTGACAATGTACCTTTTTTAAGATTTTTTCAGCAACAGGTCGGGAATATCCTGTGTTAAAAACTACTTTTATTTTTCGCTCGGTAAGCTTTTTTATAACGGAAGGTATGGCTTCAAATAATTTCATTGGCATCCTATTATAAGCGATATCCAGGTTCTCTTGAAAGTCCTTATATAATTTATCCACATCTTCCTTTTCCGGAGTATTGTTTTTAAATTGAAATAAGATATCGTAAATGGCCTGCCACTTTTCCTTTCCGGCTCCGTGCAATAACACCAGATCCAGATCAGCAGCATATCCATGATCATTGATCGTCTTCTGAATGGTTTTATATACCATATTAGGTTCATCGATAGCAGTGCCTGCCATATCAAAAATGACCATTTTAATCATAGTGTATTCTAATTAAGCTTTAATAGATAAAATGTGTTCAATGTTTTTTTTGGCATACCCTAGTGAGGCTGTCATTCCCTTACCTCCAATACCCGTGATAATGTGTATTTGATCGGATATCGTCCTGGCATAAATGTCACTTGATGTACATTGAGAATAATATCCATTCCAGATTTTTTGTAAGGAAAATGTCTCCAGGTCAAAGATTTTTGCTGCCTCTTCGAGCATAAATTGATTGATTTCCCAGTTGGTATCGGAATTGAATTTTTCTTCGTTCTTGACAGAACAGTATTCATGACTATCACCAATGATGACCGATCCATCCTGGTTTTGTTTAAATAAAATATGGATTCCCATTTTACGCTGATACGATGATGTATCTTCCTTTGCTTTTATCGACGTATACGATGGACATTCCTGAAAGCTCTCGTAACGCCTGATGGTCCAGCCGGTGAGAATCGATCCAGAAATTCGCTGTTGCGGTTGATTAACGGTCTGCATCATTTGTAGTTTTACCATTTGGAGGTCACTTTCTTTAAATAGCTCGGGATATAAAAGTTGAAATTCATTACCACTACATAGAAAAACATTGCTTGCTTTAAGCAAATCACCAGATGCTGTGGTGAGCATCACGGACCCATTTGCCGTAATAAGGTTTTTGATTAAGGTGTTGGGTATATATTCTAAATCGTATTTTTGCCTGGTATAGGTAATAATTCTTTTGCCTGTTTGTCGCGGATCGACATTAATTTCGTCAGGAAAGAATAAGCCACCTTCCACATAAGACTCCTTTAATCCGGGATATTTTAATAGACATTCGTTTTTTGTCAAAAGGGAAGATGGATAATCATTTTCCTGGTTTATAGCCGAAAGTTCCTCTAGTAGTGACATTTCTTCATGATCGCTAGCCAGATAAACAGTTCCTTCCTGCCGAACCGTAATGTCATATTCTTTTTGGATTTCTTTGTATATATCCAAACTTTCGCGACCGAATTGTTGCCATTTTAAATTCATTCCCGAAGGCACAATCTGACCAAAATTTCGTACGGTGGCATCCATGGGGTAATCATTACGTTCGATCAATGCAACCTTGAGGCCTGATTGGCAACAATGAAATGCATGAGAGATACCAACTATTCCGGCTCCAACGACAATGACATCAAATTGATTCATAGGATTTTTTCAAATTAATTCTACTAATACGCCAACTCTTAAATAGATCATAATTTATCTGGAAAAGTACAATTTTCCCTGAAGGCTGTTCAGCTCACCTTGAGCTGGAGCTCGCACTCGGTGATACAAAACAGGGTGACCAATGATCTCCCTGACTACTACTAAGTCTTACTTAAAAGAAAGTTAAACAACGTCAATATTGATTGTACATAAAAGAATGATCCAAATGTAGTATTCGGGTATTAGCTCAAGGTATCCCTTTTGTTAATTCTGTCTTAAGTAGAAATTTTTATCGTCGGTGACGGTGACTAAGATCGAAAATTGATTGCAAGAGACATCTGATCTCCTTTTGTAAACTGGAGTTTAATTCTTTGTAGCATTTACTTCACTTTTCTCCGTGGGCACGAAGGAATTCTTAAGAATGAATTAAAAGGTATTTCAAATTAAAAAAAACTTTATATCTCACCTTTGCCG
>JAGQWV010000744.1 GCA_020437045.1 Saprospiraceae bacterium
CTGTCATTGTCAATTCCTCGCCATATTTGTCGAGCTTCCTACATGCGATCATAGGATTGATTATTTTTGAAGCAAACATAAAGAGCCACTGCGGTACCAATGACGGAGATTGGTAGCCAGGGGATCTCCAGGGTCAGTATTTTTTGATAATAGAGGAAAGCAATTAATCCTACATAGGCAAATAACCAGAGGAGATGCCCTCCTGTCCATGAAATAAGTTTCTTGAGTTTAATTCCCTTTGATATAATCATATATTTCTTATTCGGTTACTTATTTTCTGATAGATACAAATGTTATTTCGATTTTCCCGTGGATTTTTTCATCTGTGGTTGATTTTCAATTTTACAAGGGAGCGGCGCCGACTTTTTCACTATAATTTCTAACACCCAGGAATTTACCTTTATCTGGTATGGGAGGATTTGCTTTTTTGCAACAGCCACAGCATTGCATTAATTATTAAATGGTTTTGAGTACCAGTTGAGAAAGTAGAAGAAAGCTCACGATTGGTCCCTCCTTCGTAATCTATGTCGTTATGTCCCATGTTAAAATAAATCATATTATAATTTTTATTGGTCCAAACAACGGGATAATATCCATTATGCCAGATTTCGTGGACTTTCGGACCGGTGCCCAGGGGAAAGCTCGAAGGATCAATTGATAATAAAATTTCGATATTGGAATTATCCCTCAGATCATGTTCCCAACGGTACCATTCATTTGGAGAGGATAGAAATCGTTCTGGTAGTTGATTCGTAATGGGGTGATCTTTATCTTCTACTTTTAATACCGCAGCTGTTGGTCTCCAGGTATTACTTACATATTGCCCGCAAGCCAGAAAGGTGTCTTGATACCAATGCCAGTCATTTGGATACGCTGAGGAATCAAGGGCAAAGGCGGCAAAGTGAAACCCCATCCAGGCACCTCCACGTTTCATATAATTTTCAAATTCTTGTCTCTGTTCTGGAGTTTCTGGCCGGGTGTCCAAAAATATAATGATATCATATCGGGACAAATATGCTTCATTTAATTTTTGCCAATCGTCGGTTGATTCATATTTAAAATTAAATTCAGATTCTTTCTCACTAAACCATTTATTGGCCTCCCGCACAAAGCTTATATGAGCTTTGTCGTGTTCTGCGGTATAGAATGCCAACACCCGATAAGGAGTTGCAATGGATAAACCAGCATTTATAAAGAAAAGAAAAATAAAAAGTCTGTAACGCACCATCATGATAATTTAGGATCAATAATTCGGCCGACCAGGTTAACCCGTTCTATATTTATCGATAGCATCTTCATCAAGGTGTATTCCAAGGCCAGGTGCTGTGGGTACTGTGTAAAAGCCATTGTCCATTTGAAATGGTTCGTTGACCAAATCATTTTGCAATATGTGGGTGATACTGATGGTATACTGCACTCCCGGAAAAGCTGCCGCCTGGTGCGCCTGAAAAACCTGGTTGATTCCATCCTCGATGCTGTGTTCGACCCATAATGGTATTTTTGTGACCTCCGCCATGAGAGCCCGTTGCACAAAAGTCCGTCCGATTGGTCCTCCAACTACAAAAGAATCAAGCAACCCCCCGGTAATGTAAGGCATTGGATCCTCCGCCATGTGTTCACTTATTTGTAGGGGAATATTGTTTTTTAAGGCCTGATATCCCAGAATGCCGGGCCTGGCAATGGGGGATTCGATGGCAAAATAATTATTGAATTGGCTTAATTTTTCACAAAGATCGATGGTGCGTCCTACCGATCCCCACCAGGCATTGGCATCGACCCAAATTCGAAAGTCACTTTGGACAACCTCGCAAATAGCAGCCGCTTGCTCTATGACATCTTCCCAGGGTCTTGCTTTTACCTTGTGTACTTTATAGCCCAACGATTCTCCCCGTTTTGCCTCCTGGGCCATCAATTCAGGTGGATAGCATTGACTCCACCAGGTCTGACAAATTCTTTTTTTAGGCTGCTGTGAAAAGAGCCGGCATACGGGTAAGCCCGCTGCCTGGCCGGCAAGGTCATAGATAGCTACCAGAATACCTTTTAAGGAGTCGTCATGCAGATATTCCCAGGGAGAATGTCCAACCATACTTTTTAAAATAGCCCGTATGCTTTCCTGATTGGATATCATGGCATTGCAAATTCCCATCAGTCCATCGTCTGTAAAAATCTTTACGATGATGGGCTTATAATCCGACTGATATCGATTTTGTAAGGAAAAACTCCGGATCATGGCTTCCCGTACAGGTTCGTAATATTCCAATCGGGTAGGAATAATCTCAAAATGACTGATACGGGATTCTGTTGATGATTTTGGTGTCTGATCCAAGGCGGAAATCAAGGGGCCTACCACAGTCGAAGCCATTCCAAGTCCGGCGATAGATCGGATAATTTCCCTTCGGTCAGTTTTCCTCATTTTTATGCTTTGAATATTGTTGGTTTTAAATATAGCAAAAGATCCAGGAGGAGAATATTAACTCAGGATTGCCAATAAATCAGTTCACTAGTGCAGCATTTCCACAGTAAC
>JAGQWV010000745.1 GCA_020437045.1 Saprospiraceae bacterium
TACATCCGGTTTTATTCCCTATCATTGTACTTACAAAGAACCGTAAACCTGATGAGAAGACTTAACCAGTACTCACCCCTGCTCGTGCTGTCTGCTTTCCTGATTTCCTGGTCTAATAATTCCCTCGCTCAACCTACTTTCTCCAAAAGTTTTAGTCCGTCGACGATTGGTCCAGGAAGCAATAGTCTTTTGACTTTTTTGATTGAAAATGGTGCTGGAACTCCAGTTTCTGACTTGGCATTTACCGATATTCTTCCTGCCGGGGTGACTCTCGCAGATGGTCCGGTGGAAAGCAATTGTGGTGATGCTGTAGTAACAGCTCCGGCTGGTGGTGGTACCATTTCACTTAGCGGTGGTACCTTAGCTGGAGCTTCTAATTGTTTTGTACGGGTATATGTTACCGCCAGTACACCGGGTACGCATATGAACGTATCGGGTGATTTAACTTCTTCTACCGGCAATAGTGGTACTGCAACTGCAGATCTGACAGTGGCAACGGCTCGTCCAGGATTTTCCAAGAGTTTCTCTCCCTCAACGATAGATCTCGGGGAAGTTTCCCAGTTAACTTTTACCATCGATAATAGTGCCAATGCTAATGTACTCGAAAGAATAAGTTTTACAGATATGCTTCCCACGGGTCTGGAAATCGCAGATCCTCCGAATTTAGTGACGGACTGTTTCACATCACCCGTCCAACCAACGATCATTGCTACGGCCGGGACAAATAGCATTAGTTTTTCATATATTGGAAATAACGTGTTTCCAGCTGTCCAGGCCATGTCAACTTGTACGTTTACACTGGATGTGGTGGCCACGGGAGCAGGACATCTGCAGAATGTGTCAAGTGATCTCACATATGTTTCGAATCTGGTTAATAATGTTTCAGGCCGTGCCATTGGGACTTTAGATGTACAAAGATCGGATTTGCACATTCAGAAGTCTTTTGTTGATGATCCCATTGGGTTGGGAAGTACGGGTACCCTTGAGTTTACCATAACTAATTTTGACCGGAGTAATAGTGCTAGTGGAATATCTTTTACAGATGATCTGGACGCAGCATTGTCAGGACTGATAGCTATCGCAACTCCAATAACTAATCCTTGCGGAGTGGGATCGCAATTAAGTGGAACTTCGCTCCTGACTTTAACCGGAGGTAATTTAGCACCCGAAGGATCTTGTACTTTCTCCGTGATTGTTCAGGTTCCCGCTGGCGCAGTTCCTGGAACTTATCAGAATACCTCAAGCCCAGTATCCGGAACCGTCGGGGGGGCACCTGTTGTAGGCAATGCAGCTACATCCCCTCTGTTTATTGGGGCTGTTCCTTTGTTTACGAAGACATTTACCGATGACCCGGTTGCACCGGGTAGCGCGGTTACATTGGAGTTCTCAATTGAAAATACCAGCTTAACAGATGGGCTTTCCAACATAAATTTTACAGATCAGTTGACATCATTCTTGGGGTTTCCAGTTTCAGTAAGCTTACCATCAAATGGATTTTGTGGTGCAGGTAGTTCATTGACGCTCATAGGTTGTGGTACAGATTGTCAGTCGTTATCAATGGCTGGTGGCTCCCTGGGACCCGATGAATCTTGTACTTTTTCTGTTTCCATCGATATCCCTGCTGGACAACCGGGGGGAGTGTTCACCAACACGACTTCGCCGTTGAATGGAACTATTGGTGCTGAGGCGATCATGGCAAATCCAGCTTCCGACGACTTAGTCGTGGTCAGTACCCCAAGCCTAAAGAAAGAATTTTCACCTACGGCGGTCTTACCAGGACAACTTGTAGACCTGCAGTTTACGATTACAATGGAAAGTGAGGCTCCGCTGCCAGCCTCTAATATCAGTTTTTCGGATGATCTTGATGCCTTTATTCCTGGAGCAGCGGCTGTGGGATTGCCTATGAACGATGTATGTGGGACGGGAAGCCAAATCTCCGGAACAAGTACGATAAACTTCACTGGAGGGACGTTAAATCCGGGAAGTTCCTGCACATTTACTATTCAGGTTCAGATTCCACAAGTAGCGGCAGTGGGAACTCATTTGAACACCTCTAGTAATCTCCAAGCTGAAGTGGGTGGGCTTATGACGCAAGGGATCCCTGCCACTGCACAATTAAGTATCCTTGAAAATATATCGCTGTCCAAGAAATTTCTGGATGAGACGACTGCAATTCATGCTGGAGATGGAGTAGACCTCGTATTTACCATTGCAAACTCTACATCCGCTGCTGCTTCCAACTTGGCATTTACAGATGATCTGTCAAACATGTATCCGGGAATTGTGGCGAACATACCTATGCCGGTGTCATTCTGTGGTGGGCTACTCTTTGCTACAAGCGGGGGGAGCGTTATTAATTTTACCGGCGGCTCTCTGATGGCTAATTCTCATTGTAGCTTTACGGTTCCCCTACAGGTTCCTAATGGAATTCCCCCGTTAGATTTCGAAAATATAACATCTTCCTTAATGCAGGGGGTGGCGGTGATCGGAATACCCGCAGTCGATACCCTTTCGATTATCGGTGATGACCCCTTTACCGTGACTAAACTGGTAACCTCTCCGATGTGTGATGTCAATAGTCCGAATTATGTTGCCCCGGGTTCTGTTGAGGTGAATATTCAGGACGGTTTGACTTGTTCTGGGACCTATAACATTACCTTGACGCCGGTGGCTTTTTCGAATCCGGATGGGATGACTCCAGCGATGACCATGCCAGCCAGTTATTCAGGTCAGAGTGCTGGTAGTAGTCCTTTTGTATTCAGTCAGGCTCAGCCAGGCAAGTATTTTTTGGAAGTTCGTGAAGTGGGTGGGTGTAATTTATTGATTAAGGTGGACACCATGACGGTTACTATTGAAGCTCCGGACGATGTTAATGGACCAGTTTGGATGATCAAAGATGATATGAGTAACACCGTGCTTGATAATGATGATATGACCATGACCCCTGACCAGATTGACCTGGGTGACATTCTATTAGACCAGTCCATTTGTGGGAAAACCATGACATACACAGCGACGGGATCAGACAATTGTGATGGAATGGTTGTCGCTGTAGATGCGGTGAAACTTATAAGCAATACTAACTTAGCCACTTCCGTGATGATCACTGCTGATGGCATGGGCAATTATTCAATAGAGATAACCTGGGGATACGGAAGTACGACTCTGGTTTTGCAGATGGAAGACCTTGCCGGCAATACCTCGCAACTGCAGATTACCGCCAATGGAACTGTTCCGGGATATGAGATTTGTAATGGTATCGACGACGACTGCGATGGACTTATTGATGATGACGATCCGGATATTCAAGATCAATTAACTTGGTATGCAGACTCAGATCAGGATGGGTTTGGCGATATGAATGTCACTATAGTTAGCTGTCATCAGCCCATGGGCTATGTTTTGGACAATAATGATTGTGATGATCTTGACAAGGATGTTAATCCGGATGCTCAGGAGATTTGTAACGGTATAGACGATGATTGCGATGGACTGATTGATGATGACGATCCTTCTGTACTAGGAAGAGATACTTGGTATGCTGATACGGATATGGATGGCTTCGGTGATCCCAATGTGTCCATGCTAGCATGTTATCAACCGATGGGATTCGTGGCCAATAATAGTGACTGTGATGATAGCAATGCGGCTATAAATCCAAATAATGATCCCACTATTTTGAACTGTCGAAATATTAACACCAATATTCTGGGCAATGGCTCCATAGAATTTACACTAAGGGATCTTACCAATAATATGAGCTGTGGTGCCTACAATGTCATGGTTACTGCTCCCAGTGGTCAGATCATTTGGCAGGAAGCAGATATTTTACCAGGTGAATTAATCATTCTGAATGATCTTTGTGCATTTGCAGGAAAAGATCTCACGGTGATGATTTCCCATGCCGTGGGCTTGAGTTGTCAAAGCATTATTACACTAGGACATATTAATGGGCCTGTGTTTGAAGAGGGTAGGAGTATTGATGTTCTTTGCTCGGATAGTTTGGTAAGTGGAGGAGACATTGATGGGATGAAACCATTCGCATATGCACCGTGTTATGGGGAGTTGGAGGTATCTTTTGTAAATGACTGGCCTGTTCCTTATGATTGTGAGCCTAATCAAGATACTGCCAAGATTATATATCGAGAGTACGAGGCTTTTGATAAGTCAGGAAGGAGAGCCTCAGTGATCGATACTATAGTTGTCTTTAGAATCCCGAAACTTCATAGCGAGAGTTTCTTTTGTCCAGGAAATCTGACACTCTATTGCGGAGACACCAGTGACTTTCTGAGCCCTACCGCTATCTTTAATAATGGTATACTAGGGGGTGAACTGGCCTTGGTTAACGTGGTGAAAAACGGTAGACATTTGGAGTTTTTACCAGCGGAAATCGATCCCAAATGTGGTCTAAAATTGCATGTTGATTATAAGTATTATGGCAATTCCCTCTGCCAGCAGGAATATAAAGTTGCAGTAGAATTAAAGCAGGACTGTCCGGGAAGTTTGAGCACGGTAGTGGTCGCTACTAATTCTCCCAATCAATTTGAGGCACTAAATGCCGATAGTACATATTGGCGATGTGAATTCTGGGTAACGGATCTTGATACATTAGCCCCGATTATAAAAATAAAAGAGCCTGCAGTGTGGGTAAGTACCACCGAACATGAATGTGCAGCTTATAGTTACGTATCTCCGCTAACCGTCGAAGATGACTGGAGTGGTGTAAAACAAGTGAAAGCCACGATCGAAGGCATCGGAACTTACGTGCTTAATTACAATGCCGCTAATAAGTGTTATGAGAGCCACGATCAGGCTAAGTTGCCGTATAAAGATGGTCCGTACTATGTGATCTATGAGGCCTATGATAGTTGTCATAATATCTATGCTGATACGGGATTCATCTATGTAAAAGATGACGTACGACCGGTCGCTGTTTCGGATAAAGGGGTCACGGTGAGTTTGAGTGATAAGAAAGCATGGGTGGATGCCTCAACTTTTGACGAAGGCAGTTGGGACAATTGTGGTATCAGTTTATTGCTAGCACGAAGAGCAGATTGGTACGAGTCCTGCATAAATTTGTGTGATTCGATCGATACGTGTTGGGTGAGTGAACATGGAGATACGCTCTGGCAGGCTTTTTTAGAGCCGGATAAACATCTGGACGCCGTAGAAGCTCATTATGCCAAAACACTGGATTGGCTTTGCCAAGATGGAGGCACTTGTGGTGAGATCATTTATAATGCCTGGATCTACGACTTAATGAAATATGCCACGATTCATTGTCAGGAGCATCCTTATGCTGTAGATGCCCAATACTTCCGACATCTCATCGAACAAGGTTGGAGCGAAGGATTATATAAGAAGTTTAAGAACAGCACCTATCTCCTGGGGGGATCACAGACAGGTCTATATCTCAACGTAGATATCGATAAAGATACATCTGAGTTGATCAGTGCCATTCCTCAGAGAATGACAGAAATTGAATATAATTTTAAAACCAAGAAATTGTATGGTTCGACGGGTATGGGTATTTCGGTTCTTTATGAATTAGATCCGGAGACCGGCTCCGTACTTTCAAGTGTTCCACATAAGTTGGGAGCAATCAATGGCTTAGAATTTATCCATGGCAAGCTTTATGGAACCTATATCCCATTTGCTCAAGAGCCGAGTGTTCTGGTTGTCATTGACCCGTTAACCGGTCATTTTGTAGAAATAGGGCCAACTGGCTATGGTCCAATCCCTGGCCTGGCTTATGACGAATGTTCGGACATTCTCTATGGGGTGACTAACGGATTTGAATACGACGCAGATGGAAACCCGCAATATGTTGGGGAAAAACTGGTACAAATCGACCTGGCCACCGGAGCTGCTACGGAAGTAGGTTTAATTGGCTACCCGGCGGTTGGAAGTATCGAATTTGCGGCAGATGGTTTGTTATATGGAGGACTGTCACTTAGTAGTACTCATCCAGGATACCTGATTGAGATCGATCCGGGTACCGGAGCGGGAACGTTGAGAGGAGATCTGAATATTCCTATCACCGGTTTAACGTCCACGAATCAGACGAATTGCGTTCAAAATCAACTCGACATCTACGAACAAATCGGTGGTGGATGGAGCGATGCAGTGCCATTCTCCTGTGAAGATGCTTGTGGTCCGGTGAAAGTAGAATTACTGGTCATGGACTACTGGTGCAATTGGAGTAAAACGTGGACCGATGTGTGGGTAGAAGACTTGACACCGGTGAACGTGGCCAAGGATGTGGTGGACGGACAGATCACCTGCAAAGTATATCGGGATGAAAATTATAGTATTGCCGGAGAAGACCATCCGGTAAGCCTGGAATACATCGTAGACCGGGCCAAGGAAGGAGATCAGGATGCCTTTGATGCATTGGATCATGTATTTGGCGGCTATTGCAAAGCCTGGGTGGATCCCTATGGCAACTTTGTGGATATCGACGGGGTTGAGATCGACTGTGACATACCATTTTACGATAGCGTTTGCTACTGTACCAGCTACTATGAGCAGGTAAGAGTCTATGATGAGCACTTGGGATACCAGTGGGTGGATAGTTTGGTGACACATTGTTACTATGAGCCGGATACTCTTGACTTTCAGAAGGGAATTGTAGCGGTAAACTGTGCTGAGAATGTTCATTGTGAGCAGGAAGTATGGTGTGATTTTGACCATTGCGGTCAGGGCTACATCTACCGTAAATTTAAAATCTGGTCTGGTTGCGCTGGTGCTCCAGCGGACAGTGCCTATCATGTGCCGGATACGATATATCGGCACCAAAAGATTTATGTGGGTAATGAATGTGCCCTGAACAAATACATGTTTGATGTACCGGGAGATGTGGAAGTATATAGCTGTGCCCTGGAATATGGGGTTGACGGCAATATAACCGGTGCAGCGGGTCCGGAAATCACGGGGTATGCAGACTACTTGTTTGACGACGATTGCCGTATAGTCGGCATCGCCCATCAGGATAAAGTGTTTAAGATCGTGGGAGGCGATGCGGCCTGCTACAAAATATTACGGACCTGGTATTTTGCCGATTGGTGTAATACTGGGGGTGAGGCAGCTGTAGGAAGCTGGTGGTTAGACCCGGACATTGTCACCGATTACTGTGTCCAAAAGATTATCGTCACCGATACTTTAGCACCGGTATGTGTCATCACCGGACCGGTAGCCAGTGGAGACACCATCACTATAGGTGCTTGTGAATACACGCTGGATGTGGACGTGGATGCCTCGGATGCCTGTGGATTGACCAGCTATTACTGGGAACTGAAAGATGCCACGGATTCAACCGATCATCTATTGGTAGACAGTGGCCAAGAAAACCTGACGGGAGGAGCCGAATCCAGCTTTAGCATAAGCAGTGCCGGACTTTTACCGGGCACCTATAAGTTGATCGTTGAAGTACAGGATGAATGTAGCAATGAGAGTGTCTGTGAATACATCATCACGGTGGCCTCAGGCAAAAAGCCGACACCGGTCTGTATTACGACCCTTACCGCTAAATTGACTCCCTGGGATAGTGATGGAGATGGAGAGATAGACACTGCCCACGCCGTGGTATGGGCTTCGGAGTTTGACCGCAGCAGCCAACCCGCTTGCGGAGATGACAGTTTAGAATATCGCATTGAATTTCTGACCGGTACGGAAGATGATGAGACTGCCGCCGGAGATTTGGATTATCTGGAATTAGGATGTGGTGACATCGGCAGTAAACTGGTGAGACTGTGGGTCATCAGTCACCCCAGTAATACCCGGGATTATTGTGATGCAGTGCTGATTGTGACTTCAGACTTTAGCGGCTGTACCACCCAAGGTGCTGGGGGAGATATCAGCGCTTCCGGGCCGGAAATGACGCATGCCGGAGGTACAAAAGACCAAATCAAAGCCAGTGACAGTCAAAGCATAGAAGTCGTTGGTGATGCCGGATTGCATGCAGGTACATTTGAGGAAAGTTATTTTCTCGAACAAAACCGTCCCAATCCATTTCAACATGAAACGACCATCGGTTTTACTTTGCCTAAAGCTCAGGAAGCAAGATTGTCTATTTTTGATGTCCAAGGGAGACTGCTGAAGGTGATAAATGGAAATTTTCAGGCAGGGTATAACGCTCTTATTATTGCTAAAAAGGACCTGATCAATCAGGGTATATTGTATTATCAATTGGAAACTCCTGACTATCTGGCAACTCGAAAGATGGTGTTACTACCCTAGTGGGATTGACAGTTCTTACCTTGAGTGTAAGCCTCATTGTTTATATAATGTGCACTGTCGCACATTGTAATATGATGGATTAGAAATTTTAACATTTTCCAAGGTGAGGCTAGGATTCTCTTTATTTATCGAAGGATTACGACATTTTCTTTAGATCTTATGTAACAGAAAGGGTGTTAAATTATTGTTATCGACTATTATGGCACGGAAATTGGAAATTGTCTAAAAGTTGAAACTTAAAATCTACATTCTACTACGGATTTGAGTGTGTTATGGGGAAAAGGGCCCTGCCCAGGGACTTTTTCCCTTTTTTGTTCCATCCGGACCCTTCCTATGGCCAACTTTTTTGGCGTATAATCCGTTCATAACGAAGAATCTATTGCTATCTTCAAACTATGGATTATATCGTTTTGTCAATACCAATATTTTTTATCCTGATCGGAGTGGAAGTTCTGATCGCTAAACTTAAGGCATCTGGTTGGTACCGATTTAATGACGCAATCTCCAATATTAGTTGTGGAATTGCTTCTCAGATTACTGGGGTGTTTAGTAAGACGATATTGATTGTAGGTTACATTTATTTGTATGATCATTTTCGATTGTTTCAGATACCAAATAATGTCTGGTCCTGGATTATTTTATTTATTGGTGTAGATTTTTTTTATTACTGGTTTCATCGTTTTGCGCATGAAATAAGTATTTTTTGGGGTACACATATTGTCCATCATCAAAGTGAAGAATATAATCTGTCAGTTGCTTTGCGGCAATCGAGTTTCCAAGGCTTCATTTCCATGTTTTTTTACCTTCCTTTGGCTATTCTTGGATTTAATCCGATCGCATTTGTGACGGTTAATGCATTTCAAACCTTATATCAATTTTGGATACATACCAAGGCCATCAATAAGATGCCATCGTGGTTCGAATTTATTTTTAATACCCCTTCTCACCATCGGGTACACCATGGTCGAAATCCAAAATATATAGATAAAAATCATGGCGGCACACTGATTATTTTTGATCGAATGTTTGGTACTTTTCAGGAGGAAGAAGAAGAGGTTGTTTACGGTGTTACTAAACCATTGTCAAGCTGGAATCCAGTGTGGGCCAATTTTGATTGGTATGCTGATATGTGGCAAGATCTGCACAAAGAGATGCTTTGGTCTGACCGAATTAAATTACTTTTTAAAAAGCCAGGTTGGTTGCCAGCCTATCTAGGTGGATATCGAAGCCCTAAAGAACTGGAGAAGAAAGAAGTACATGTATATGATACAACTATTCCCCTAGGTCTTAATTACTATATACTTTTTCAATATTTAGTTATTCTTGGCATTACATCTCTATTTTTATTCAACGTAAAGGAGTTTTCAAGGATTGAGCAAATTATCATCTCTGTTTTCATCATTTTGACAATAGTTTCGATAGGGGGAATTTTTGAAAAAAGAAGGTGGGCATATTTCCTGGAAATTTTGCGATTCCTATTATTTATTTTTGGGTTGTATTTGATCGTACCTTTTCAATTGATTTTAATATCCCTAAGTATTTCTCTTTCGTTGATTTCAATAGTCTGGATATACCAGTATAAGACATTGTTTCATTTTAAACAACAGACTTAATTAATATGAAATACGCCATTATCAAACCATCGATAAACCTCCTTATTCTTATTTGTTCAATTTTAGGATGCAACCGTTCATCTGCCCAAGCCATAGATTCACCGGGTGGTGATGGTCCGCCTGCGCGTTTGCTCTTTGAAAAACATTTAAAAGCGGTAGAAGATAAGGACACTGCAAATCTACGGAGTACGATCAACATGGGTGGGAGATACCTGCTGATTTTACCCGATGGTAATTCCATGAACACTGCCCAAGAATTCTATAAAATGCACCAGGAATGGTTTAACGAACCTGGCTGGACAATTGATATGGAAATTAAAGAATTTAGACAATCCGGAGATTTTGCCCAAAGCACCGTAGTAGCTACTTATAGAGAACCTGATCGCAATGGACAACCTTACTGGCATAAGATGTGGATTACCTATGTTCTCGAAAATATTGATGGTCGTTGGTTTGTTACCAGTGATCACGCCAGTACCATGGAAAAGAGTGAGTAACAACAGCCTTTTCAGGCTATGTATCCTTTGGGTTTTGCTATATTTATTATTAATTAAATCATTGGTTTAAAAATGAAAAGGAGAGATTTCGTTAGACAATCAGTAGCGATCGGTGCATCAGCAACCCTTCCTGTCTTTAATTACATTCCCCGAATTCAAACGGATAAATTTAAAGTAGGGGTGATTGGGTGTAATGGTATGGGGTGGTCAAACATTCGGTCCATGCTGAAGATGGAAGATATAGATTTGGTGGGTATTTGTGATATTGATGAAAATGTCATCCAAAGAAGGATAAAGGAGTATGCAGAAGTGCGATCTAACTCCGTAAAAACATATAGCCGACATGAAGAGATTCTCGCAGATGATTCAATCGATGCCGTGGTAATCGGTACTCCTGATCACTGGCATTGTAAGATTTTCTGCGATGCTTTGGAAGCAGGCAAACACGTATATTGCGAAAAGCCTTTGGCAAATTCTATTGAGGAGGCTTATATCATGCGTCGTGCTGCCGCAAAGCATCCCCAATTGATGGTACAAATCGGTCAATGGCAAAGAAGTGGTCCCCACTACAAAGAAGCAATTGATCTTGTACGTTCTGGTGAATTGGGAAATATTCGTTTAGTGAAGACCTGGGCATATCAGGGATGGATGAAACCAATGCAAAGGAAGCCTGACGGAGTGGCACCGGAAGGGGTGGACTATGAGCGATGGTTAGGTCCTGCTCAAAAAAGGCCTTTTAATCCCAATCGTTTTCATTTTAATTTTCGCTGGTTTTGGGATTATGCAGGTGGCTTAATGACTGATTGGGGGGTACATGAAATCGATATAGCTCTTTTTGCCATGAAGGCAGATGCACCGAAATCGGTTATGGCCTCCGGAGGAAAACTCGCCTATCCCGATGATCCAGCTGAAACTCCTGATACCTTACAGGCGATTTTCGAATATGATGGATTTAATATGTTATGGGAACATGCTACGGGTATCGATATCGGACCCTACAATAGAAGGGAAGGTATCGCCTTTATCGGAAACAATGGAACACTGGTAGTTGACAGGCAGGGGTATGATGTGTTGGAAGAGTACGAATCCCAAAATTATAATGCTGAGGGAAGCTCCTTAATGCGTTTAATTGAACCTGTAAATCGTCCGGAGGATGTAAATTATCTTGATCTGCATACAGAAAATTTCTTTAATGCTATCAAAGCAAACGATGCAGCCATCTTAAATACTCCTGTCGTTTCAGGTAGTATTGCTGCTATAAATGCTCATATGGGTAATGTGGCATTTAAAACCGGTGAAAAGGTCTACTGGGATCCGAATAAATCAAAGTTTAGTTCGTCGAAAGCCAGTGAATTAATTAAACCTGAATACCATAATGGTTGGCAGCTTCCAAATTTTTAGAAGAATGGATCTGGTAGGTTTTAGTAAGTGAAGTATATGTTAGTTTGATGAAAACAACTCATAGTATCCCTGCAGATTCTCTTGTAAGATTAATTTAACATCTGCATCTTCCTTATGCCCCAGTATACCATACGGGCCATTAAAGCCATGTTTTTGTAAGATTTGAATCATTTCTTTTTCGTGATCGCCCTTACCCAATGGGAAGATTTGAGGACCTCCATCTTTCATCCCATTCAAATTGACAGCAACTAAAAAAGGAGCCATTTTCTCAACTAATTTTT
>JAGQWV010000746.1 GCA_020437045.1 Saprospiraceae bacterium
CTTCTGACAGTGTTTCCAGATATTCTTGATAAGCCCGATAAAGCAGACCCTGAGCCCGCTCTTCAAACATACCGATGGCGGTACCATGGTTGTCACGAACAATTTCACCGCCTCTCGGATCTGGTGTTTCACGACTAATCCCAGCTGCCTGCATTGCTGCAGCATTGGCAAAGGCTCCATGTCCGCTGGCATGAAAAAGAACTACTGGATTATTTGGAGATATTTCACTCAGCGCATCATGATATGGATAACCGTGCACATTTTCCTCTGGCACTCTAACCCATTTTTCCTGATGCCAGCCACGGCCGACGATCCACTCACCTGGTGGAGTAACTTTTACTTTTTCACTAACCATGGATACGATTTCATCCCACGACCGTGATCGTAAAAAATTTAAATTTTGCAAACTACTGCCCAGGCCTGAGAAATGTCCATGTGCTTCAATAAATCCAGGCATTACAAAATGTCCCTGGGCATCAAGGATCCTGGTACTGTCCGATTTCCATTCATCTAAAATGTCGGTACCACCGACACCAACAATTTTTCCATCTTTGACTGCAACAACCTGAGCCTCTGGCATTGCTTCATCCATAGTAGCCACAACAGCATTAGTAATGATCAGATCGGCATGACGGGTGTCAGAAGATTTACATGACCATATCGCCATGAGAAGAACGAATAGAATTAACCGGTACATCTATTTTTTAATTAACTTCCTGAAAGCGTGGCCTAAAAGATCCAGGATCCGCGAGTGCAATGTCTTTGTCGAATTGGGGCGGGACGGAGTCTTCAAAAAGAAGACAACCGCGACCAATATAAGGATATATTTCAGCATAGGTCATGACTTGTTGCGGGCTTATCCGCCGATTAATCGAATATCTGTCAAATTGCCAGGGTGAATCAAATCCTGCGGCTGCAGTAAGTTCGCTGACACTCTTGATTGTCTCTCTTTGAAAATTGGCAACACGATACTTCTTATCATTTACCACCAGGCCCGCTACTAACTCCGGATCCTGTGTAGCCACTCCGGTGGGGCACGTATTTCTATTACACTCCATGGCCTGAATGCAACCCAGGGCTAACATCATCGCCCGGGCACTTTGACAAATGTCAGCTCCGAGGGCAAGTGCTTTTACCACATCAAATCCCGTGATAATTTTACCAGAAGCAAAAATCCGGATTTTCTCACGGATATCAAATCCCACCAGTGCATCGTGGACAAAGGCCAGACCATCACGATAAGGCATTCCCATCGAATTACTAAACTCCAGGGGAGCGGCACCGGTACCTCCCTCACCTCCATCTACGGTGATAAAATCAGGGTAGATTCCTGTTTGCACCATGGCTTTACAAATTGCCAGAAATTCACTTCTCCACCCGATACACAATTTAAATCCAACTGGTCGTCCATCCGACCAAACCCGTAGATTTTGCAGAAATTCCAATAAACCAATAGGGCTGTCAAATGCGCTATGATAAGGTGGAGACAGAACATCTCTGCCAGGTAAAATATCTCTGATTTCGGCAATCTCAGGGGTGTTTTTACCGGCAGGTAATATTCCTCCATGACCAGGTTTGGCTCCCTGAGACAATTTGATCTCCACCATTTTTACCTCCGGACTCTCCAGGCGTTTCCGAAACCGCTCTTCCGAAAAATTACCCGCATGATCACGGCAACCAAAATAACCGGTACCAATTTGATAAATCAGATCTCCCCCCATTTTTAAATGATAGGGGCTAATGCCACCTTCTCCGGTATTATGAGCAAATCCCCCTATCTGGGCGCCACCATTGAGCGCCAGGATGGCATTCTTACTCAATGAGCCAAAACTCATAGCCGAAACATTCAATAAACTACTACTATATGGTTGCAAACACTCCGAGCCTCCAACAGAAAGACGCAAGTCATTTAAATTGCCCGAAAAGTGTTTGGCAGCTATACTGTGGTTGGACCATTCATAACCTTCATCATATACATCCAATTGAGTACCAAAGGGCGTGGTATCCAATTCACGTTTCGCCCGCTGATAGACTATACTTCGGCTCACCCGGTTTATGGGGGTGCCACTCGTATCCGACTCAATAAAATACTGGTACATCTTCGGTCGCAGCTCCTCCATAATGTATCTGCCCCTTCCTAATATCGGGAAGTTGCGCATGATCGAATGTTTCGTCTGAAACATGTCATACATGCCCAGGGCAATCAATGGTCCTAACAGAACAAGCGCCCACCACATGGGTGGCCAGACATACAATGCCACGCCAGTGACCAGGACTATGGATAGTATCGAAAAAGCTACAAATTCATTACGCATAAATTGAAATATGGCGTTGGAATGACCAAATTAGCAAAATCGTAGAGATTACAAGGCCCATACACTATTACTGTTCAGAAGTTAATATACCATTGAAAAGTCTGATTCCTGGTCAATTATTCGAACTAGAAATCATGGCTTTTACTTTTAACAACACCTTGTTTAAACTTAATGTCTTATCAAGGTTAGCCACGAATAAATTAGTTGTCTTCAAAATATTATTTAAATCTTTACGGCCAATAAACATAGAACCCCTCTGATCAATTTAACTATTAAGAACTAAAAAGAAAACAACAAAATGGCAACAAAAATTACAGTATTAAGCAATGGATCATTGAAAGTACAAGGAGATTTTGAAATCATTGACAAGGAGGGAAATATCTACAACCTGCAAGGTAGAGAGATCGTATCCCTATGTCGGTGCGGCCGAAGTGCCAATAAACCATTTTGCGATGGCAGTCATAAAGGTCACTTCGAACACGAAGCTGTTGCCTTCGACTTACCACCAAAGAAGGTGTAGAACAATAGTAAAATCTATGCTTTGAATTTTTTCAGGGAGGCCCGGGAGATAAGGATCAAGGCAAGAAATAAAGAGATGCGACCTAGAAAATCACCCCATCGTACATAGAAAGTGATCTTCTGGTTCTTATGTGCTTCCACGTTGATTGCTGCTTCCTGGCCATACGTCGTTTCATCACTAAGATCTCCACGCTGATTGATCAGGCAACAAGTACCCATATTGGCCGCTCTGATTACATCCCTCCTGGTTTCGATGGCCCGGAGCCGGGCAAATGCTGCATGTTGACGGTAACCTGCAGTGTTGTCCCACCAACCGTCGTTGGTCATCACGAAGATGACTTCTGCTCCTTTTTGGACAAACCGGGTGACAAACTCTCCAAAGATCGATTCATAACATATGGGGGGAGCGACGAGCGTACCAGAGGATTCAAATAGCGCAAATTTGGTTCGTATCCGGTATCCATAATTGGTACCTCCCAATGCATCGACAATCGGTTGAAGAAAAAATAACAGCCGTTTGTACGGAAAAAACTCAGCGCCGGGCACATAGAGTGCTTTGTAATATTCCTGTATGCCTTGATCAGGATCAATATCAACCGCACAGTTATATTGCTCCAGAAAATAAGTCACACCCGACCGATCTATAGGGATAGTCGTTGGTAATTCTGTGTCCTCCGGCTTATCCAGATACCGATATGCTGCCAGCCCGGTCACTACATCTACATCATGATCCCTTGCGAAAGCGGCCAACTTCTGCATGGACGCAGACTCCCATGGCTTATCCAGATTTACCAAGGAAATACTGGTTTCCGGCAAAACCACAAATTTGGTATTTGGTGTTACTTTTTCTCCGGCCAGGGTAACCATACGTTTGGTCATATCTTCCGCCGGAAAATTAAACTTTTCGTAATGAGGTTCGAAATTGGGCTGAACCGCCACCACCTCGATGGTTTCTCCAGATTCATTATAGGTGATGTAGGTAATCAACGACAGAACAAAAGGCA
>JAGQWV010000747.1 GCA_020437045.1 Saprospiraceae bacterium
TGCCAGGCAAGGAGTAAAACGCAGTGATAGCCGGAGCTATAATGAGTATTTACGACGAAGCATGGTGCAAAAAGTCGCCAGAATTTGTCATAAAAATTTATGGGTTTGTCTACTAGATCTTCGAGCGAGTGAATCATTAGTGGAGGGGAGAGCATGGTCACCATCATGGTGGGCATCAAAAATTGATGAAGCCTGCCCTGGACATGTTGAAGGTTGCCCGAATTTAAAGCTATTCTGTCTCGGAATAGAAAGCCCTAATGAATATTCCCAGTTTTAATTGCCACACCCAAGGTTTACTAAGAATGTAGCTCCTGGAAATACTTCGAAGACGGGATTCAAATAGACATTTTCGGCCGCAATAAATTCGACTGAACCTGACTGGATGTTTCCATTAGAGAGGATATTTCCTTTTATAGAGTATATCCCGGGAGAAATGGGCGTACCACTGATCGTCTGATCATCACCTACAATTTTATAGATCGTGCCATTTAATGAGACAGCATACAGGTCACCTGCCTCATCTTCTCCAAATGCAGCAACATTATTAATTCCCGGAAATAACTTTCGGTCTACACTCCACCCTGACAATGTGGGTATTATGGTGTAAAAAGTATCCGCTCTCGTTTCGGCACAGAAATAAACTCCCTGAAAACATTTATTTCCCCCTCTATATACAAATCCTCCAGCCAGGGAATTTGGACCTGTTGTTCTGTGCTTCTCGGCAAAAACCGGAAATGTATAATTCCCCATTGGGCCACAATTAGTCGTATTGTAGGTTATGTCGCCTTCATAACATCTCCAGCCGTAATTTTGACCTCCACTGCTACTTGCCGATTGATAATTGATTTCTTCTCTGGCATCCTGACCGACGTCTCCAATCCAGAGGTCTCCTGTGAGACGATCAAAAGAAAACTGCCAAGGATTGCGAAGTCCAATCGCCCAAATTTCGTCCAGAGTACTGGTGTCACTCACAAAAGGATTATCGGCAGGGATACTATAAGGGGATCCGCCATCAATATCAATGCGAAGCATTTTACCCAGGAGTAATTTTTTATTCTGAGCTCTATTACCCGGATCTCCTCCACTACCTCCATCGCCAAATCCGATGTACAAATAGCCGTCGGGACCAAAACGAATAGCTCCGGCATTATGATTGGAAAAAGGTTGGTCCTGAGTGAGAATGGAAAATTCACTATTGGGGTCGGCCAAATTGGGATTTGCAGAACTTTTTGAAAAGCGGGAGATCTGAGAATCACCACTCGTATTGGTGTAATGCACAAAAAAATATCCGTTTTGTTTGAAATTAGGGTGAAAAGCTAAACCTAGTAAACCCTGTTCTCCACCCGTACTAATTTTTGCAGAGATGTCGAGAAAAGGTGTGGCCAAAATAGTTCCGTCAGCAATTATTTTAATTTTCCCACCTTTTTCTACAACAAAAATTCTCTGGCTGCCATCACCGGCATGATCCAGGCCCAGTGGTTGACTGAAACCTGATTTAAAGACATTCAATTGATAGTCGGGATGAACCAACTGTGCATGAAGATTTACACATATCAAAAAACAAATGACATAGACCGGATAAATATTTAGTAGGGCTTTCATTTGTACTTTATTTTATTTCCGGTAGCATCAACGGATAGCTTGTTAAAATGACGGTCTCCAGATTTGCTTTCTACAATTATTTGATAATTACCTCGCTTCCAAAAATTGGATTTGAACTCGAAGGGCACCGATTCCTGGGCAGCCAAAACTTTATTTTGTAGTGGAGTGCTGATTAACTTTCCCCAGGGATCAACGATTTTGATGGTGATGGTATCATTTCGGGGACTTTTAAACACATATTTGTACCCTCGGATGGGGCCTTCAATTTGGGTGATAGCTCCCAATTCTTCAATCTGGCCCTGAGCTACAGTAGCCAAGGTCATAAACATCAAAATATAAATTGCCTTCATTCTTGCTACTTTAGTCTAACTTCATAAATCTAAAATTGTCAATCCAAAATGTCTTATTGGGGGTAGACCCCAGCAAAGCCCTGATCCCAATGTTGTTATTCACCGTTGCTTCGGCGGTAAATTCAAAAGCATAGGTCTCCCAGTTCTCGCTGACGATAAAATCTTTGCTGGCATAGACCTGCCAGGGGGAGGAATTTTCCTGAAAGATGACCGACATAGGACCGCCACTATTGGCACGTGCTGCAAAGCTAACCCGGTAATGAGCACCAGATTGAATGGTCTGATTTCCCTGTTGGAATTGTACATGCCAGTCTGTACCACTGGTACTGTTCACCTGCACTTTGGCAGAATTGGTTCCTTCATAGGGATTGTTGGTGTCGAGCGTATAAGTTGCTGTGGCTCCATTATGAAGGCCTAGAGTCCAGGGAGAGGTACCATTCTCAAAATCACTATTTAGAAGCACATTCGTATAGCAGGTACGAAAATCGATGACAAAATTGCTGGAACTTCCAACTTGAAAACCAGAGTTTAATTGAGCTGAATTATTAATGCGAAAACGTACATCGGCATTATTATTTACCTGACCACCGGAAAAAAGTTGGTATCCACTGTAGATATCGGTTGCAATAGGACCATTTATGGTAATCTGCTCTGCTGTTTTACATTGTTCACATTCCTGGCAGGTAGGATCCTGACAGGCTAATACGGTAATGTGCCCAGTTAGTACTGTGGCTCCGTAGGTATATTTTATTTCATGGATTCCGGGTCCTACTTTATCTACATCAAAATTGAAGGTTTCATCACCGTTATTAGTCACCCCGATACCGCTGTAACTGCCACCGTATGCTACCCCTCCACTGAGATTCAACTGGACCCCGTCATTTTCACAGGTAGTGAATGCAAATTCCAAATCAGGATTATTTTGATCTGTAGTGTATATTCTCACTTCACTCAGACCATAGCAACCACCTCCATGATTGGAGATACCGGTGATAAGAAGATCTGTTGCCATCACACCTCCCATATCTGGACCCCGAAATCCTTCATAAAATCCGGATCCTGGTGCTTTTGGAAACGTAAAGGTGTCAATCATGGTCCAGGAACTGCCATTATTATTGGAAACGTCAATAATTACTTTGTTTAGTCCATCCTTGATGTACTCGGGATGGTTCAGATTCCAAATAATCATATCGTAAAGGGGAGATGCGGTATTAAAATGATACCGTATCCAATGAGACGAACCCCGTACCGTATTGGGATTGTTGCTCTTTGTGCAGGATACCCAACCATCGTATGCATTGGTCGTGTGGCGATCTGGAAATACCTGGGCATTTAAGTTCGATCCAGAGATCAGTGCAAAAAGAGTTGTGAGTAGGGATAAGATTTTTGTCATGTTCCTGTAGAATTACTTGATAAATCCAATGGGGTGACTGGTGGACAAGGGATTATAAAAATTACCAATGTTTGGAAAGATTAATGCCATGTCGGTACTGGGTACCCCAAACCATTGAGCCACCTCTCCAAAATATTGATCGGTAGATAATGTGGGAATAAAGCGACCGCTATTGTCGAGCTCCAAAGGATTATTGTTACCCAGAACCATCGATGGGAATGCACCGAAAACCTTTCCTCCATCGATGAGATTGGGTCCTCCCATGACCATAGTATTGCCTCCCCAGGCATGATCTGTGCCATCGAGATTGGGACGTAGTGTTCGACCAAACTCCGAGATGAACATAGTGAGTACATTATTTTCAACATTGACACCATTGTATTGGTTACTTGATCCAAATTTTGCTTTCAATGATTCCTGAAAACTGAAAAGTGCATCGCTTACCATGCCTAACATCGCCTGTTGATTGTCCAGAAGTCCATCATGGTGATCCCAACCACCGACGATAACAAAAAATACCTGTCGTTTAAAACCTAAATTATTTCGAATCGAGATGGTCCGGGCAATCATCTCAAGTGAAGCCGCCAGCTCGCTGTCCGGAAAAGCTCCCTGGGGAAAGGTGATGGCATTTTGCATTGCAGCATCGAATTGGACAAATCCATCTTTTGCATTTTTAATAACGTTTACAAATGTCTTCTCGAAAATATCCTGATAGGTTTGTCCCAGGAGGCTGTCGATTGCCTGGGTCCTGATTTGTTCCGTTAGATACATGGCATTTGAATCATAGCCATCTAATCCTACAGCGCCATAATATGGGTCGACTGCGTATTCCACGGTTTCTTCCCCATTCTGGAAAATATTGGATCCAGATAGGGAGATGTTCATCGATATGTTTTGATTACTGTTACAGTCGCTGATCAGGTCACCTATTCTACCCGCCCAACCTTTAGCCCCACGTTCGGTGGGTAAGCCGGTCTGCCATTGTTCGATCTGATCCGAATGCGAAAATAATCCCAAAGGAGAATTTCCTAAATCAATCTGAGCTTTAGTCGTATTTGGATGGGTTAGCGTTCCGACATTGGTCAGAAAACTCAACCTCTTGCTATTGAATAAATCTTTTACTCCGGTCATCGAGGGGTGCGCAGCGTAGTTTATATTGACATTATTATACTGCAATTGAGTTGACGAAAGCGATGATAAAGGCAGGGCTAAATGACTCCGGGCTGCACTATATTGATTATACCTGGAGGTGTCAGTAGGTACGAGCATATTGAAAGAATCATTGCCACCGGCCAATAGAATACAGACAATCGCTTTGTAGTCATTGTAGTTGTCGTATACGGAGGAGTTAGATATGGCTGCTGCATTGAGAGGTTGTAGGTTTATAATAGAATTTTTTAGGGTGAGAAAACCCAGGCCTGCACAACTGGCTTGACCCAGGAAACGTCTTCTACATATTTTTCGATTCATATCCTCAGGGTATTTCAATTTTGATGATTATTATTTGATTATACTGTATTCAGGAGCTATAAGCGCCAGATAAAGACCCATTCTCACCCGGTTTTCTTGATAATTATGCCAGGATATTGTCGATTCATATCTATTCAGCGCCGAGCGCATGAGCTTTCGGGTGCGGTCTGTCATTCTTCCGCAAAGGAGATGTTTGTCATACCAGTTGATCAAAGCCTCGGTATCTTTGGCCAAATTGAGAAGGTCATCGATTACCCAGGTTACCTCTGTATGATTCATAATGTCGCCTTCCCAGGTTCCCATCAGTTCACCCCATGATTGCGTCCAGCGATAGACATTGTTTATATAACCAACACTTGTTCGGGCGTCGTGTAGTTTAAACTCGGGTGCCACCAGCCCCTGGTCATGTATTGGTCCATTAGGAGCGTCGGTAGGAAGAAAAAAATTGAAAACACTTGGAGAAGCAAAAATGTCCTGCTTCGTGTCTTCGTAGAAACTGTAATTGATATTCCAATAAAAATTGTTCGGATTATATTTATCCAATGCACGGATCGCATGCGTATATCGAAAGATGGGCTCTTGCAGTTTACTGTTGGCGGCATCGAGCTGATAAGGGGCTTCTCTTGCTTCCGGATCTAGAAATATGGCCTTCAATACCGATTTCATATCTCCCCGTGTAGTTCCGTAAGGTCCAGCACCATTAAAAGCAGTACTTACTCGCTGGATATAGGCGGGGGAAGGATTTGACTTCACCAACCGTTGAATTAATTTGTATCCGATGAAAGGGCCGATGTTAGGATGATTGAAGAGATTGTCGATAGCACTATTAATGTCTTGCAATCCCGTTTGCCCCGCCGGTACTGTGAACCCATTCAGCAAATGTTTCTGACCGGATTCATGTTCGTTGTTATACATGATCATAGGAATGGTGACATTGGAATTATAGATGTCTCTTCCGAAGTAGAGATTTCCATTATCCCACGAACTCTCATTCACTAATTTTTGCACCACTCCACCGACACCCAAGCCTGTGAAAATCTTGGCAAATTCCTGAATATCAGCATTGTCATAAGTGGGAATATCTTCACCATTTGCTTTTTTTCGACTGCCATCGGGATTTAGTTCATATAAGCCGATGCTGAACAGTTGTTCCACTTCACGTGCATAATTTTCATCCGGATGCACATTGTTTAAAGTATCAGTTTTCGGATTATTTAGATGACTGAGATAAAAACCCATACATGGGTGCAAACTCACATCATATAATATGTTCCGGTAGTTGCCAAAGGCATTTTTCAACATAATGTCGTAGTAAGAGGCGAGGCCATCACCATATTGACTTAATTCGGAATTACGGGATATCACTAAAATTTCAATCAAGGCACAAGCTACTTTGTGTCGCAGAAGATGATTGGTTAACGTATTAGTCTGCCACCAGGCATAATTAAAATGTTTCCATGTAGGTCTTCGATCAATCTCACTGGCAAGTCCCTGGGCTGTCAAAGTATCATTGAGAGTGGAGTATACATTTTCTGTAGCAGTAAGCATATAGTTGGATGGACCAAAAGATTGAGCAAATTGTTGGTCCAGCCATCCGGCAATTCCAAGACTTATTACCTCCGTAACATCGGTAGAATCAAAGCCGATAGTAGCTTGATTCAAAAAGCGGCCAGCATCAAAGTACAAAGCTAACATCCCTTGCGGGTTAATGGTGTTGTTGGGATTTGATGAAACCGGCCAGGATGGATCTTTATAGGAACTACTGGCTGATACCGTGATGCCACTTACATTTCCCCCACCCAGATAATTTGGATTTTGCGCAGAGACTGCCGAAATAATAATAAAAGAGCCTAACGAGAGTACTGTTCTAATCATATAGTTAGAAATTTTGAATCCTACCATAATTAGCCAGGATGTATGCTGAAATACCCTGTTCGATCACATATGCGATTCCTTTTCAAGAATTACTTTTTGCAAGATCGATGGGAGTGTTTTTTCAACCACTGCCTGAAAGTGTGTCGTCTGCTTTGGTCGGGGAAACTTTGAGATGAGTGAGTCGCTATAAATTCAACTACGCAATATTATACGATGAAGTTGCAACAATTATTTTATCGGGAGAAATAAAAAGTTATCGAAAAGTATGAAAAGAGCAGCGATGGCATACCGGCTTTGAACAATAAATAATCGGATTGTGAAATAGACGTGATATGTAGTAACATATATCGTTGATATCGGTGAAAAACCTTAAATTCCCCAAAACCAAAGAATGATGAAATATTTTCCACTTTTTATTCTTGTATTTATTTTTCAGTTTGTCAGTTGTGCTCAGGAGTCAATTCCCGATCGGGAGGATCAAATTGCCGCGGCAACTGCTGCGGCTCCCGTAGAAGATAGGGAGGGGGCTAAGGTATATGGATATGATACAAAGGGAAATCTGGTAGTGTTGGAAGAAGGCACCAATAATATGGTATGCATTTCTGACGATCCTAATCGTCCCGGATTTCAGACCGTTTGTTACCATAAAGACCTTGAACCATTTATGTCCAGAGGGAGAGCCTTGCGAGCTGAAGGTAAATCCAGTCAGGAAATATTCGACATTCGTGAAAAGGAAGCAAAAGAAGGGGTGTTGAAAATGCCAGAGCAGCCCACAACTCTGCATTTACTAGAGGGAAAAGAAGCTTTTTATGATAAAGAATCTCATGAGGTGAAGCAAGCCAACTATCGTTATGTGGTGTATATACCCTGGGCAACGGCTGAGTCAACCGGATTGCCGTTGAAACCGCTGGTTGCCGGAGGCCCCTGGATTATGGACCCAGGTACTCACCGCGCCCATATTATGATTACCCCTCCTCCTCAAAATTAGGCGGAACACATTCGAGAAATAAGTTCGCATGAAGAAAAATATCAGTAGACGAAATTTTATTGCTTCCGCAGCATCAACAGCGGCCACCATAAGCATTGTACCATCACATGTCATTGCCGGATCGGGCAAAGTTCCTCCATCAGATAAAATCACGGTGGCAAACATTGGATGTGGTACTCAGGGATTGAGAGAAATGGGTGATCTTCTCACCCACGAGCAAATACAGGTAGTGGCCGTATGTGACCCCAATCGAAAGAGTAATAATTATCTTGATTGGTCGCCAACAGGACTTCGAGATGGAATAAGAAAGGTCCTAAATGATCAAACCTGGGGAGAAGGGGAGAAGGGGATCGTTGCCGGCAGAGAGGTGGCCAAAGCCTATGTTGATCAATATTACAGTAAAAATATGGCTGGTGGTAAGGGGTGCGCTAGCTATGAAGATTTTAGAGAGTTGTTGGAAAATGAAAAAGATATTGATGTTCTTAAAATAATGACCCCGGATCACCTCCATGCTACCATTGCCCTGGCCGGAATGAGTAAAGGTGTTAATGTCATCACCCATAAGCCGATTGCCAATCGTATGTATGAAGCAAGAAAGACGATTAAAATGGCTAAGGACAATGGTTTGAAAACGCATCTTTTGGCCTGGAGTAACCGCCCGGAGTACGATCTGGTATTTAAATGGATTCAAGATGGAGTCATAGGCGAGCTAAAAGAGATACATAATTGGTCTTACCGTCCGGTTTGGCCACAATTTACCGGTCTGCCACAGGATCGGCCACCAGTCCCGGATGGATTCAATTGGGATTTATGGTTGGGCCCGGTACCCCATAGACCATACCATCCAAACTACACGCATAATGTCTTCCGTGGATGGTACGAATTTGGTGGTGGAAGCATTGCCGACATGGGGCATTATAGCTTATTTCCACTATTTCGGGCTTTCGGGATCGAAACCGCACCGGTTAGTGCTAAAGCTTATGGAAATACCCTCCGAAAGGCCGAAGATGGTGTTTGCAAGTGGATTGAAAATGATGTAGCCTTTCCTTACTCGTGTTTGATAAAAATGAATTTTCCGGCTCAGAAAACGCTGCCGGCATTTGATCTTTGCTGGTATGATGGTGGGATGAAGCCCTTTGCTCCGGAAGAACTGGAAATGGATGACCGGGATATTCCCGAGGAAGGGATGATGTTTGTCGGTGATGAAGGAAAAATTTTGGCTGGTTTTAGATGTGAAAACCCGGAGATTATTCCCGCTAAGAAAATGGATGCTTATACCGGATCTAAAACTTCTGAGAGTTATTCAAGGGAAAATGGAAATAACATCTGGACGGACGCATTCAAAAATGGTATAGAATCGCCAGGAAGTTTCATTTATGCCGGACCGGTGACAGAAACAATCAATCTGGCAGCAGTAGCACTAAGGGCCAAGAAAAAAATTAACTACGATTCGAAATACATGAAAATCACCAATGATCGCGACGCCAATGCTTATCTTTATCGACAGTACCGATTAGGTTGGGAAATATAGAGATTTACGATTTGACCGTTAATTTTAAAAGGTAGATTATCGTGAACTGTCAACGTTATTTATGAGAGGAAATGCTGACCACTGATTACTGACCACTGAT
>JAGQWV010000748.1 GCA_020437045.1 Saprospiraceae bacterium
CCATGCAGCAAGGCAAACACGTGGCGATTGAGGTGCCAGCAGCAATGACTTTACAAGGTTGTTGGGACCTGGTAAATACGGCAGAAGAAATGCAGGTAAACTGTATGATGCTTGAAAATGTGTGCTACGGTGAAGAGGAATTATGGGTGCTGAATATGGTACAAAAGGGTGTATTCGGAACGCTGACCTATGGAGAAGCGGGGTACATCCATAATCTACGTGAAGGTCTCTTTAAAGACGAACATTACTACAACGACTGGCGTATTCGATACCACCTCAAACAAGATGGTAACTTATATCCAACACACGGACTGGGACCTGTTGCTCAGTATATGGGAATCAACAGAGGTGATAAATTCGATCATCTGGTCTCTATGAGTAGCTTGCAGGCCAGTCTGACAGAATATTCGAAGACCGTCGAAAGCGATAATGAATTTCATAATCGTACTGATTTTATTCATGGAGATATGAATAACACGCTGGTTAAAACCGCAAAGGGACGCACCATTTTAATTCAACATGATGTAGTCACTCCCAGACCCTATAGCCGGATCAATGCTATAGCCGGCACAAAAGCGTACCATGAAGGTTATCCCAGTAGACTTTCGATAGCAGGAAAAGGTCATGAGTGGCTGGATGAGTCCGCCATGATGGAATATCAGGAAAAGTATCGTCATCCGATCTGGGACAAACTCAAAGAGGGTATCGCAAAAAATGGTGGGCATGGTGGAATGGATTTCGTGCAGATGTATCGACTGATCGACTGTCTGAATAATGGTTGGCCGCTGGATATGGACGTCTATGATGCAGCAGCCTGGTCCTGTATAGTTGAGCTTTCGAAAATCTCCACCGAATTAGGTAGTATTCCTGTGAAATGCCCGGATTTTACCCGTGGTGCTTGGGAGGATAATCGGCACCTGGGGATTTTTGAAAACATCTGATGCAAGTCAAGGATTTTCCCCTGGACCATGTGGGTATTGCCGTCAAAGATCTCGACCGCGCAACTGCTCTTTATGAAGCGTTGGCTCCGGTAAAAATCATTGCCGAAGAACAAGTTGTCTCGCAGAAGGTAGTTGTACGGTTTCTCCAACAAGGAGATCATAAAATCGAATTACTACAAGCCACTGACGACAATAGTCCGGTCGCTCGATTTATTGCCAAAAGGGGAGAAGGAATACATCATCTGGCCTTCAGAGTCAAGGATATTTTAGCCGAAATGAACCGGCTTAGAGCGGAACACTTCGAATTACTACAGGATAAACCCATATTAGGTGCACTTAATAAATGGGTGTTTTTCATTCATCCCAAATCGACCGGTGGCACCCTGGTTGAAATATGCCAACCCGCAGTTAGCACTAATGATTGAGTGGTATCAATATGTTATTGCTATTGCTGGAGGAGCACTGGCAGGAGCAATCAACACGTTGGCTGGTAATGGCTCAGCAATTACCTTATCTATCCTTACCGAGGTCATGGGCCTCCCCGGTAATATCGCAAATGGCACCAACCGCATTGGAGTCTTTACGCAATCTTCAGCCGGGAGCTATGCCTTCTATCGCAATGGAAAGCTAGATCTTACTCATGGCAAACAAAATATCTTCTGGACAGTTATCGGTGCTCTTCTGGGAGTTTTTGTCGCCATTCGCGTCAGTAACGAGCAGTTTCTTTTTGTGTTTAAATATCTGATGATAGCGATGCTTTTCGTCATGTTGGTAAAACCAAAAAGATGGCTAAAGGAAAAAAGTGAATATCACCCGGTAAAATGGTGGATTGCGATACCTGTTTACCTGGCCCTAGGTTTTTATGGTGGCTTTATCCAAATGGGAATGGGCATTTTCTATTTGGCTACCATGGTCCTGGTTGCCAGATATAGTATGGTCGAAGGCAATGCATTAAAGTCTTTTGTAGTAGCCCTCTACACCTTAATTGTGCTCCTGATTTTTCAGTACAAAGGATTGGTACGCTGGGATGTAGGAATAATATTGGCGATCGGTCAGACCCTGGGTGGTTGGTACACTGCCAAGTTTGCCAGTAAAAGCCCCATGGCCAATAAAATAGCTTATTGGTTACTTATTTCGATTGTGCTCATCGTCCTGGCCAGAATGTTTCATTTTTTTGATTTTCTTTCCCAGTAATTATCTCGCCACAGAGGTAACCTTTTTACCTGCCACGCAATAGATAATCAGAAAACGATATCTTGTACACAGGTCAATTTGAGTGCTTATGTACAAAGAGAAAGATCTGATTGAGGGAATTCAACGGTGCGATAAAGAAGTCATGCGGTATACTTACCGGGAGTATTATCCCATGATTCTGGATTTAATTCAGAAAAATGGTGGCACCGCTGAAGATGCAGCTGACATCTTTCAGGAGGGCATGGTGGTACTATATGAAAAGGTCAATCAAGGAGCAGTCGAATGGCAGAGTACCTTGAAGACTTTCTTATACGCTGTCTGCAGAAATAAGTGGCTGATGGAATTAAGAAAAAAGAAAAACCGAAAGACCAACATTCTGGAAGACAATGTTCATCTGGCCGATGATACTTCTATCCAAAAGGACATCATTAGTCAGGAAAAAAATGAATTGATGCGAAAGCACTTTAAAAAACTGGGTGATGATTGCCAGAAAATACTAAAACTGTTTTTTGAAGCGACATCGATGAAAGATATCGGCAACATCATGGGATTTTCGGAGGGTTATGCTAAAAAGAAAAAATTCAATTGCCAGCAAAAATTGATATCGGCAGTCACCAATGACCCGATCTTTAAAGAACTTAACAACTATGATAAGCGAGGCTGATCTACTATTAATTGAACAATATCTGGAAGGTACACTGACTGAAGACCAGATAAATCAGATTGATGAGCGGATGAACAAAGATCCTGAATTTGCAACCCATCTGGCCCTAGTCAAGGAAATGCCATCGGCAATACTGACTGATACCGGGACATTTCGTAATCAAATGCATCGCATTATGGAAGAAGACGGGATTAAATCTCCGCATAAAACCGCATCGATCAAACGAATAGCTCCTAGATTTATACTTCTAGCGGTCGCTGCTATCCTGGCAGGAATTGTGCTTGCCGTCAACATTTTTCTTCCGGTAAAAAAGGTTGATCTGTACGGTATGAATTTCAGCATACCAAATGAAAATCTAACGACCCGGGATAATTCAATTTTGGACGCCAATCTTCAAAAAGCAGTGCAGGCATACAGCAATCATAATTTTCAATCTGCCATCCCTTTATTTCAAAAATATTTACAAAGTAATGAATCGAATAGCGAAGTCCGATTCTTCCTGGCCATTAGTCTAATGGCGGAAGGAAAATTCGAAGACGCGCTGGCTAATCTTGGAGATCTCTCCAACCACACCGGACCATACCAAAATGCATCTCTCTGGTACAGCGCTCTGGCATCTATCAAATTGAACGAAAAGAATTTGGCCCAGAGCTTGCTGACCAAACTTGTTGAAAAAGAAAATAGTTACACGCCAAAAGCAAAGGAGCTGCTGGAAGAATTATCGAACTAAAAATATCTTTTCTGGCCTGAGAGTAGCAAAGTAATTATCTTTATAACATGGCGATAAGATTATACTCCATTTTGTTTTTCGGTTTTTTGTTATTCTGTCTAGGTTGTGCTTCTCGAACCATCTTAGCTTCTGACGCCTGGGCACAAAAAGCCAAAGATACCCCTGATCATTTCATGGTCGGAAAGTATAAGGGATTCGAAATGACTGAACCAATGGCAGATGACGGCTGTAAAAGTCCAATGATCGACCCTCGGGACAGTACTAAAATTACACTCTTTCGATCATTTAATGGTCGTGGTGATTATGAAGTACCAAAAGATAAATATGGTGTAGAAAAAGGGCAAATCATCCGCCTTGACTGCGCCACAGGTAAAGTTGTCGGGATCTTTAAGAAATAAAAACAATAAAAAAACTTAGACCCGACGAGATGCAATACCATATCCGTGCAGAGATTCCTGCCGACTATCTGCAAATTCGAGCGCTAAATCAAGATGCTTTTGCTAGAAATACGGAAGCAGAGCTTGTCGAAAAACTTCGTCAGGAAAAATCATATATTCCTGGCCTATCCCTAGTAGCCGTTAGTGGACAGAAAGCCATCGGCCATCTTTTACTTTCTCCAGTCCAAATAACCTCCAACAGTTCGGATCCGAAAGAAAGTTTAGCACTTGCTCCCATGGCCGTGGCTACCGGCTATCAAAAGATGGGAATCGGAGGGGCATTAATAAAAGCCGCTAAAATTAAAGCATTGCAACAAGGTTATACTTCGATAATTGTTTTAGGCCATCCAGCATACTATCCCCGATATGGTTTTAAACCCGCCAGTCATTTTAAAATCCATTGTCCTTTTCCCGTTCCGGATGAAGCGTTTATGGCCATTGAGCTCATTCCTGAAGCTTTGCTGGACAGTCCCGGTACTGTGATATATCCATCTCCATTCATGGAACTGGAGGATTGAGACGGTACTTGCTAAATGTTTTTCGACCATTTTTTCCGAACCAATAAATCAACGGCTATTCTATGTATCGATCCTCTAAACGTAAGCTCAGGTTGAACAACTTTTGCGCCAATAGTAATTTGCAATTTGGGTTATATTTGTTAGTCAACAGACCGATGGAGAGTGAATGACTTAAGATATTTTATTTTAATCTCTTTTATTTCATTCCTGCTTTTTTCTTGTCAGAAAGAAAATGGTGGTGTTATTGATATCCATCCCAAGTTTCAAATTTATGTTGATCGATTTATTGAAGAAGCTGCACTCCGCGGTAAGATCATTGACTTCTCTGACACCGGACTGAAAATCGAATTTAGAAATGCAGTAGATGTTGAAACGGGAGGAGTGTGCCGTGGCAATCATCATATTGAGATTGAAAAATTTTATTGGGAAGATTTGACCGATGCCGACAAAGAAGGTTTGATCTTTCATGAATTAGGCCACTGTGAACTAAACCGGCGACATCGAAATGATACCTTATCAAATGGTGAATGGGCCAGCAGAATGCGTGGAAGCCCAATACCTGAAGGTTTATCAGCCGTCATTAATTATTCCGGAGATCGCCGAAAATATTACATTGATGAATTGTTTGATGAAACAATTTCTGAACCATCATGGGCATCCTATCGACCTGATTATTATGAAATAAAAGATAGCCCCCGTAGTGAAGTTTTCTACTCTGACAGCACGACCACTTCTTTCCGGAAAGATTTTATTTTAGATAGAGAAGACAATTTTGAAATTGAATTGGAAGTCGATGCCTTTCAAACGATTTCCTATGTGGGCATACAGTTTGGAAGTTCCATTTTTGATAGTAGTTTTCGGATTGTTTACACGGCCTTTGGTAAGGTTGTAATTGATAGCGGTAAAAACCTGTATGGCACCATGCGGGATATCGATCGTTCATCAGCTGTAACATCTGGATACAATAAGATTACCTTGAGAAAAATTAATGATCGTTTTATCGTTTACATAAACGAGCAATTTATCTACTGGTTTGATGTGCCGGAATTTTATACCCGCGTTGTAGAATCATTTAAATCTAGAGAAGGTGATGCTCATTTTCGTAACTTAACCATCAATAAATTAGATCTCTAAAAATGGATAAATATTTCATTCAGACTTTTTGTCTCGCGCTATACATCTCGTTTGGTGGTCTTAACCTACAGGCACAAAGCTACCTTTGTCAGGGAGCTTACTGGACTGAATTGGAAGGAGAAAAAATGATGCAGCAATTTGCGAGTGAATGGTCTACCAAAGAAGAATGGGAACAGAGAGCTGCAAAGATTCGCCAAGGAATTATTGACGGAATGCAGTGGGATAAAATTCCCGAATATTCAGGTGAGCTTCATCCAATTATTCATAGCCAAAGGATTATGGATGGCTATATCGTTGAAAACATTGCTATAGAAAGTTTCCCGGGATTTTATGTGACGGGCAATCTATATCGCCCGACCAATGTTGATGGCAAATTGGCTGGGATATTATGTCCTCACGGTCATTGGAGCGAACCTCCGGGTAGAATGCGTGAGGATATGCAAATACGGGCTGCATTTCTCGCCCGAATGGGTGCTGTTGTCTTTACCTATGACATGGTTGGCTATGGAGACGCAACTCAGGTGGAACACAAGATGCCGATCGCCCTGGTTTTACAATCCTGGGCTAGTAAGCGGGTTATCGATTATCTTATCAGTAGGGACGATGTAGACCCCGAAAGAATTGCAATGACGGGTGCTTCGGGAGGAGGTACGCAGACATTTATCACGACTGCTCTGGATGATCGGATCAAAGTGAGTGCGCCGATCGTGATGGTTTCTGCACACTTTTTTGGTGGCTGTGTCTGTGAAAGTGGCATGCCCATACATAAAAATGCTCATCACCAAACTAACAATGTCGAAATTGCGGCATTAGCCGCGCCCCGACCAATGCTCGTCGTTTCCGATGGTGGAGATTGGACATCCAACAATCCGGACATCGAAATCCCCTATCTACAAAGAGTTTATGATTTGTACAATGCAAAAAGCCAGCTCGATCATGTCCATTTTCCACTTGAAAGGCACGACTATGGGCTACATAAAAGAGCAGCTATGTATAATTTTATGGATAATTATCTTGGTTTATCTTTTCCTGGCACGCTGTACAATACGACAACAGGGACGATGAATGAAGATTTTGTTACCATTCTATCCAAAGAGGAATTGGCAGTCTTTGATGCACATCATCCTATGCCAGACAATGCCCTGAAGGGTAACGAAGCCGTTACCAATTACTTTCTAAATGAATTTTGTCAGAAATGACAATGCCTAAAAATGAAGAAATTCCTCTGAATATCTCTCTTCAAATCAAATATGGAACCACTGCTTTTAGCGGCAGGAAGACAAATTTAACTTCACATGATCTTTAAATTTGCATTTAATACAACTTAGATCGCAGATCAATTATCTCACCAGAATACTTATGTGATCAAAGTCCCATAACGTTAGGTAAATAACACTTACCTATGCAAAAAAAATAAAGATTATCATGGCGACAGTTAAGCTGACTACGGAAAAATTTAAATCAGATATCTTCGATTACACCACCGAAAAGGAATGGAAGTACAAAGGAGATGTCCCAGCTATTATTGACTTCTATGCAGACTGGTGTGGTCCATGTAAAATGGTAGCTCCAGTGCTCGAAGAGCTCTCCGAAGAGTATCAAGATAAATTGATTATCTATAAAGTGGACACTGAAGTAGAGCAAGAGTTGTCTGCAGTATTCCGTATCATGAGTATTCCTTCTATATTATTCATTCCTGCTGAGGGCCAGCCTATGATGCAAAAAGGAGCTCTACCCAAACAAATTCTCAAACAGATCATTGATGAGGAACTCGTAAAAGATGTTCAGAATGTGGTTGTACAATAATCAAATTGGCATTGAGATAATTCCACTTATCGACTAATGATAGCATAAAAATAGTACGGGGGAAGTAATTCCCCCTTTTTTATAGCACAACATTCCATATCATCCATTATAGATCAGCAAAGTGCTTTTTTACCAGTATAAGGCACAGTATTGGCATTAGCGGTTTAAGTTTAAAATAGATATTCGCATGGGTTATGTTCGAATAATTTTAATAAGACTTTTGATGAGGTCC
>JAGQWV010000749.1 GCA_020437045.1 Saprospiraceae bacterium
TTGGGGTATTGCAGCAAATGGTCCTGTTGACTCCGTACTGTTAGTAGGAAATCAGCCTGTTGAAAGAATGGCTAAGATTTTCCTGGATTATCAGTCACGTACTTCTAATAAATTGCTGCGAATTTTAAATGATGAATATTTTCAGGTTCATCCAGATTATGAACTCGGTTATCCCGGATACGAACAGGGTTTAGAGGATGGGGTAGGAGCTGTTATCATTGGAGATCGCGCATTAAAATGGGGAGGACTATATCGCTACAGATATGATTTAGCCGAACTGTGGAAAAAGATGACCGGTTTGCCATTTGTTTTTGCCATATGGGTAGCATCAAAAAGGGTTGACCATGAGTTGGAACGTCAAATAGATAAAGCGCTGGGTGCCGCTATGCATCGTAAAGATGAGATTGCTGTCCATTATCAAGCACAATATGCACAGATAGACCTTAAACATTATTTCAAGCATGCCATCCAATATGCACTTTCAGAACAGTATTTAGAAGGGATGGATTTGTTTCTTGAAAAAGTGCAGTTGTTAGAGGAATTTATTGAAGAATTATGAATGTAAAAATAAAGACGCTTGGAGATCTGAAATCCAGCAATTATAGATCCAGATCGGTTAGGGACGAGCTAAGAGAAAACCTGATTGCCAGAATACGCAAGGGGGAGGTGCGATTTCCGGGTATCATCGGATTCGATCAGACGGTTTTGCCAGATATTGAAAGAGCAATTTTATCCCGACATCATATCTTGCTACTGGGGTTGCGAGGGCAAGCAAAGACGGCTATTGCGAGGTTATTGGTAAATTTGCTTGACGAATGGATGCCGATCATTGCTGGCAATGAATTGAATGATGATCCCCTCAATCCGATAACCAGAATGGGTAAGGACAGTATCCTGCAGTTTGGTGATTCCACACCGATCGAGTGGATCCATCGATCTGATCGCTATGTTGAAAAACTTGCTACACCCGACGTAAGTATTGCAGATTTAATTGGAGATGTGGACCCTATCAAAGCGGCAACCTTAAAATTACCTTACTCTGATGAGCGAGTGATTCACTATGGACTAATACCAAGAGCACATCGCTCTATCTTCGTCATCAATGAACTTCCCGATCTGCAGGCAAGAATCCAGGTCTCACTATTTAATATTCTTCAGGAAGGCGATATTCAGATCAGAGGCTTCAAGTTACGTTTGCCCCTAGACCTCCAGTTTGTTTTTACTGCAAATCCGGAAGACTATACAAACCGTGGTAGTATCATTACACCTTTAAAAGATAGGATTGAAAGCCAGGTATTAACCCATTATCCTGAATCGATTGAAGATGCAAAACGCATCACCCATCAGGAAGCCAAACTTGCTCCGGAACAGGTAAAGATTAAGATGCCTGGTCTCCTTCATGATTTATTGGAACAAGTATCTTTTGAAGCAAGGGATTCAGAATTGATTGATGAGAAAAGTGGTGTGTCAGCCCGCCTTAGTATTTCCGCGTATGAAAATTTGGTGAGCACGGCAGAACGTCGCATGCTGATAAATGGGGAGTCAGAGGCAACGGTTAGACTTTCTGACTTTTGGGGCATCATCCCCTCCATTACCGGTAAGGTCGAATTAGTTTATGAAGGGGAGCAGGAAGGTCCATATTCAGTCGCTCTGAAATTGATGGGAGACGCAATCAAAGAGTTGTTTCTTCAGCATTTGCCTAATCCCGAGAAAAATCTCCGCAAAAACGAAGTTGATTTATTCGAGGATATCCGTAATTGGTTTTCGAGTGGTAATACGCTCGAGGTCTTTCTCGATGAGCCAGAGGCTGCCTATAGAGCTAAACTGGAGAAGGTTCCTGGGCTGCAGGCAATGGCCAAGCGCATTACTAAAGATCAAGAAGAATTGGTGAGTGCACAAGAACTGATTCTTTTTGCGCTGTCAGAGTTTAATGTCCTAACCAAAGACCTGGTTGATTCGAAAATGAGTTTTGGAGATATGTTGTCAAACATGCTGGATGAATTGGATAATTGATAGCGTGTCCGGATTTATGGTTATAGGAAGTTCATAGTACGACACATTCATTAATAGCTGGAGATCAGAGGATGATATAAGTAAAATTCCACCAAAAACCTAAGACAGAGTGGTTATTTCTCCAGGAATGGTCCGTATCTTTATACAATAACCGATGCTAAACACCAGGCTTTATCGATCGCTTAAGAATTCAAGCTCCCTATCCTTCTCCTAAGAAATTGGAATTGGCCATCGACGCTCTTTCCCGTGGAGAAATCATCGCCTATCCCACCGATTCATTATTTGCTATTGGTTGCGATCCATGGCAGAAAAAAGCTGTAGTTGCCCTGTGCAGAATTAAAAACCTGGACCCTGCAAAAGCAAATCTATCCTATTTGTGTCCATCGATGACTAATGCTTCGAAGCTGATAAAACAATTAGATAAGGAGGTATACAAATTTATCAACCGGAATACCCCCGGCCCTCTGACATTTATTTTGGAGGCCGGTAAAACAATGCCACACCACTTTCGCAATAAGAGAAGAACCATCGGAATACGCATACCTGATCACTATCTTCTCAAAATGTTACTGAGTATTTTTGAGCATCCACTGCTCACGACTTCTTTGCCATCAAATGATGAAGAAGAACTTCTTTATCCGGAGGAGTTGGTAGACCACTATAAAGATCAACTTAGTATTTGGATTGACGATGAACATCAACAAAATTCACCCTCATCGGTGATCGATTGCACCAACTGGCCACCTGAAATAATTCGAAATAGCGGCCATGAAATTGTCTGGTAATGTGCAATTTCAATTTGTTGGGCAGATCGACTATCCTTGATAATTCTCTCCTGTAGAGGTATACCACATCATAGTTGTAGTACTTATAAACACAATTAAATTATCAGGACATACCACTTTAGTCCTTCCGAGATAGAAAGAATGGATCAATTGTGTAAGTCGTCAAACGAGGGTTCAGCCTAACCTTCTAGGGGCGGCTAAAGGTCCGTTTGATTCTCGAATTCAATCCCCAATTGTTCTGCAAAGAGAGTTTATCAAATTGCTCTTCAAGGAAAGATTGAATGAGATTTTTGGGCTCGCTCACTGAGACCTCACTCTTGATCTCAGTCAGCTCATTTTTTGTTGTCATAGGATTTATAATAAAATTTGTTATAAAGGTATTGGTGTAACGATCGAGAATGAGAGAATGTTTCCTCGTATTCTCAACTTTTCCTGATTTTAACACATATAAGCTTTTCCTATAACATTTTAGCTAATGTGAATCAACTGTCACGAGGTTAATTCTTGTTCTGTTTAAACGCTATAGGTAAAATAAAATTTGCATTTCAGTATTTGTTTTTGGTTAGAATAAAAGTAAAGTGTATCTTTCACGGAATATTTTAAGGCAACTGTTTTCATAGTTTATTAATTTTTTAGGGTGTATTGAGCGTTTGATGTTTTCAAACGCTCATTCTCTTTTAGGACCAACGAAAAATGCTAGTGCAGCATTTCCGCAGTAA